>CALILB010000260.1 GCA_938016625.1 uncultured bacterium
GCTTTGACCCCTGCGGCTCGCGCCGCGGTGACAAATTCCTGCTCCTTGATCTGCAGCACCTGGCCACGAACGAGACGCGCGTAGCCGACCCAGCCGATGACAACCAGGGCAAGCACAACGTGTCGCAGCGCCGGTCCCAGCACGGCCACCAGGGCGATGGCCAGCAGGATTCCGGGGAAGGCGAGAAAGACATCGGTCAGCCGCATCAAAAGGGTGTCCACCCTTCCACCTGCATAGCCGGAGATGGCACCGAGCAGGGTTCCCATCAGGCCGGCGAGGATGACCACCGACAGGCCCACCCCGACCGAGATGCGAGCGCCGTAGACCATTCGCGAGAGGATGTCGCGTCCCAGCTCGTCGAGACCCAGCGGGTGCGCGAGCGAGGGCCTCTCCAAGCGTTGCTCGAGGCGCAGTGTCGTGGGGTCGTAGGGAGTCACGAGTGGTCCAAAGAGGGCGATCAGCAGAACCAGGACGACCAGCGCCGCGCCCGCCCACAAGGTGGCGCGACCGCTACCGGGGGTGCCGAGGTCTTCAGCCATTCGACGGCCTCATCGCAGTCGGATCCTCGGATCGAGATAGGCGTAGACCACATCGGTCAGCAGGTTGAGCAGCAGATAGGTCAGCGCTATTGCCAGGATGCCCCCCTGGACCAGCGGGTAGTCGCGTAGACGGATCGATTGGATGATCAGCCGACCCAGCCCCGGCCAGGCAAAGATAGTCTCGGTGATGATGGCGCCGGTCAGCAGCGCGCCGAACTGGAGACCGACGATGGTCACCACCGGGATCGAGGCGTTCTTGAGTGCGTGGCGGACGACGGCGAGCCGGCGGCTCAAGCCCTTGGCCTGGGCGGTGGCCAGATAGGGCTTGTGGAGCTCTTCGGCCAGGGACGAACGGATCATACGGGTCAGCAGACCCGCCAGAGCCGTCCCCAGCGTGATCGCCGGCAACACCAGACTGGCAAGCCCCGAGCGACCGGAGACCGGGAAGAGATTGAGCTGGATCGAGAAGACCAGGATCAACATCGGACCGAGCCAGAAATTGGGGATCGAGACACCCAGGAGCGAGAAGAACCGCGAGCCATGATCAATCGGTCCGTCGAGGTGGAAGGCGGCCAGGATGCCCAGGGGCAGCGAGATCGCCAGCGCTACCAGCATTCCTGCAAGGGCGAGCTCGAGGGTGGCCGGATAGTGACGGGCCAGGATGCGGCCCACCGGCTCGCCAAAATGGAGCGAGCGGCCCAGGTCACCCTTGAGCAGCCCGCCCAGAAAAGACCCATACTGCTGGATGAGAGGTCGATCCAGACCGAGCTCGTGCCGCAGATTCTCGACGTCCGAGCGCTGGGCGCCCTCGCCCAGCATCATCTCCACCGGATCGCCGGGGATCATGTGGATGAGTGAGAAGACCAACGTCGCCACCAGCAGGGCGATCGGCAGGGTCTGGAGCAGCCGCCGGATCACATAGTCAGTCATCTTTGACGTCGATCCCCAGCTTGCGCACCAGATAGGAGAGATTCTGGCGGCTCATGCCGAGCCGGCGCGCCGCCGCGGATCGGTTGCCGCCGGTTGCGGCCAGCGCCTCGACAAGCAGCCGCCGTCGATAATCCTCCACCTTTTCGTGAAAGCCCATCACCGACGGGGCGCTGACGTAGGGCAGATCGAGATGCTCGAGGTCGATGACCTCCCCCGCGGTCAGCGCCGCGGCCGCCTGCACGATGTTCTGGAGCTCTCTCACGTTGCCCGGCCAAGAGTAACCCAGGAGCTTGGTCATGGCGGCACGGGAAAAGCGTAACGGCCGCGGCAGGTGCATTCGGTTCAAGAAGTGCTCGGCCAGCAGCTCGATGTCCCCGCCCCGGTCTCGCAGCGGTGGCAGCTCGACGCTGCCCACACGAAGTCGAAACAGCAGATCCTGCCGGAAGTCACCGTCAGCCACCATCGCTTCCAGATCACGATGGGTGGCCGCCACCACCCGTGCGTCGACCGAGCGCGGCAGACTTTCGCCGACCCGTTTGATCTCTTTCTCTTGCAGGAACCGGAGGAGCTTTGCCTGTGCCGGTTTTGGCAGGTCGCCGATCTCGTCCAGGAAGACCGTGCCGCCCTTGGCGAGCTCGAGGCT
This sequence comes from uncultured bacterium, assembly GCA_938016625.1. Lineage (GTDB taxonomy): Bacteria > Acidobacteriota > Thermoanaerobaculia > Multivoradales > JAHEKO01 > M0029. The sequence goes on from CALILB010000260.1 coordinate 2,113, forward strand.
TCCGATCCGATCCCGATCGGCGCCGGTAAACGCACCGCGGACGTGTCCGAACAGCTCCGAGCCGATGAGTGACTCGGTCACGCTGGCGCAGTCGAAGGTCACAAACGACTCCTGGGCTCGGGGGCTGAGGGCGTGGACCCGTTTGGCGACCAGCTCCTTGCCGGTGCCGGTCTCACCCTTGATCAGGATGGGGATGTCCGCGGTAGCCAGACGGAGGAGCCGGTCGAGGGCCTGCTCGAGTGCCGGGCTCTCCCCGACGATGCCGCCCATCAGCGCATCGCCGGGACGGCGGCCCGACCCGGCAGGCGGTCGGAAGTCCTTGGCGGCCAGGGCGAACAGTGTTCTCAGGGTCGGATCGAGCTCGGGTGCTTCGAGGCTGAGCTGCCCTCCCGCGACGGCAAGCGACATCTCGCTTGATCCGCCCTTGCCCGCCACCACTACCGTCTCATTCGTATCGTCTCTCCAAATCAATCGGGCCTCGGGATAACCGGCACCGGCAAACAGGCTCGCCAGGCTCTCGTCGTCGGTGCGGTCGTCGTGCAGATACTTCTCCAGCGCCCGCCAAGGTCCCTTGAGCCGGGCCTGGAGCCGCTCGACCATGGGAGCCGCGCCCACCCGGCGGAGACCCACGATGGCCCGGCGCAGCCAGATCGGCGGCACCACCCCCGGCGCCACCAGCTCGACATCGAATACCAGGCGAGCGGCGCGATAGTCGTCGAGCTCTTCCAACGACCGCCAGAGCCGGGTGGCGATCTTGCCGCTGGAGAGCAGGTTCCGCCAGAAGGGAGCCAGGGGACTGTCCACCATCTCCTGGAGGGCCCGCTCGCGGTCGCCCGCCAGAGCCCACACCGCCGGTCTCTCTTCCGGCTCGAGCTCACTCATGGTCTCGACCGTCGTCTCTTCGAGCTCGGACAGGGCCCGCTCGGGTTCCTCCATCCAGCCAAGCGCCCGTGCCGCCAGCAGGTGAAGCGCGTCGCGGCGCCAGTCTAGCTCGGCGTCATCGAGTTGACGCCGGGCTCTGTCCACCCATTCGAGGGCTGCGGCCGGCCGGCCCCCGACCAGCTCCCAGCGCGCCCAGAGCTCGGCGTCCTGGACCATTCCCCGCAGATTGCCGGCGCGACGATTCTCGGCCGTCGTCTGCTCCAGAATGTCTCGGACCCCGGCCAGACGGCCGCGACGCAACCGGATCTCGGCCAGGTTGAAGAGCGCCAGTGTCGTCTTGCGTGGACCCTGCCAGTCACCCAACAGCCGATGAGAATGTCGAAAGGCCCGCTCCGCCCCCGCCAGATCATCGGCAAGCGCCCGGCCATAGGCCAGATCGTTCCAGAGCGCCGAGGCCTCGAATGGACGCAGCTCGCGCCGGTCGACTCCCAACGCGCACTCGAGGTTGGCGATGACCTCGTCGCCGTCGTTTTCGTACAGGGCAGCAAGACCCCTGGTCTGGTACCAGCGCCAGGCCAGCTGCGGTTTTTCCAATGCCGGGCGGGCGGCTTCGAGGTGTTTTTCCATCGCCGGCAGATCCTGACGATCCCAGGCCGCGTCGGCGGCCAGCAATTCGCCACGCGGGGTCAGCTCGGGATCACCCGTCTCCAGCACCCGATCGACCCAGCGGGTGGCGCTCTCCGCCTCACCCAGGTTGCCGTAGGTCCGCACCGCCAGCTCGGCCGCGTCCACCAGCTCCTGGGGGTCGAGCGGCGCCGACTCCAGCTGGCGGACCAGGCGCTCGGCGGCCTTTATCTCCCCCAGCTTGCTGTGACACCGGGCACGGAGAACGCGGGCGGCAACCGAGCGCAGACCACGAAGCTCGGCTTTGGCCTCCGCGAAACGGGCGAGCGCAAAGAGGGCGCGGGCGAACTCGACCTTGGCGGCCGAATCCTGCGGTGGATCGAGCCGCCAGCGGGTCACCGCCGCCCGCCAATGACCCCGGCGAGCCAGGGCGACCGGATCTTCGCCGGCGCGCACCGGTTCCCAGAAGCTTCTGGCCATCTCACCAGCAAGAATCGTCTCGAGCTGCGAACGGTCTCCTCCAGCGGCGAGCACCCGGCGGCGAAACCGTCCGCTCCCCGCCACCCAGAGCTGCCGCTTCCGTTTGCCCCGATGCTCTGCAATCAGACAGCCCCTGGCCACAGCAAAGGTCGGCTCCCACAGGAACGGAGCCGAGTCGAGCACCTGCTCCACCATGCTGTCGGTGGTCACGGGAGTCAGGGTCTGTTCCCAGGCCTCCAGCAGCCGACGCGCGGCGCGGCGCGCCTGCCCGCGTCCGGAGATGGTGGTCTCACCCTGGAAGAGAGCCAGCGCCAGATCCCGCATCAGGGTCTGTGGCAGCTGCCCGTCCCTGCCGGACTCGGCTTTGACCGAGCACAACCGCCCGTCGCCGTCGACCCTCGCCCCGGTCCAACCGCGGGACAGACGCCAACCGCCAAAGTCGAGATGGGAGAGCAACGCCGCGGCCTGGAGCAGGACCGAAACCCGCTGGCGGTCGGTGAGGTGGGCCGACTCCAGGGCTTCGCCCCCCGACGACTCGAGAGAGGGGTGGAGCAGCTCCACCGTCGGAGCCGCTCTTCTCATGTGCCAAGCAGCCCTTCGAGATCGCTCCAGAACGAGGGGTAGGACTTGGTCACCACCCCCGAGTTGGCGACGCTTACACCGGGCCTGCGCAGACCGGTCAGGGCCAGGCTCATGGCGATCCGGTGGTCGCCGTGGCTGTCGACGATCACCCGCTCCTCGGGCGGAGTGGTCTCGGCCCAGAGACCGGGGATGACCAAACCATCCTCGATCTCGGTGACCTCGACACCCAGCTTGCGGAGCTCGCTCGCCATCGCCGCCAGCCGGTCGGATTCCTTGAGTCGGAGGTGAGGGACATTTCGAATCCGGGTGGTCCCCCGAGCAAAAGGCGCCAGGGCCGCCAGCGTCGGCACCTGGTCGGGCATGGACGAGAGATCCAGGTCGACAGCCGTCAGGCGTGGACCGGCCGCGACCCGGACGCCTTCGGTTTGCCACTCGATCTCGGCACCCATGCGTTCGAGGACCTCGAGAAAGCCTCGGTCACCCTGGCGTGAGCCGGGCTCGAGACCATGAAGCTCGACATCGCCACCAGTGACAAGGGCCGCGGCCGCCGGATAGGCCGCCGCCGAGTAATCACCCTCGACCGGCACGGTGCCGCCGCGGAGCTCGGTCGGGGTGACGCAGAATCCCCGATCCTCCAGCCGCTCCACCTTTGCCCCCAAATCCGCCATCGCCGCCAACGTCAGCTCGACATAGGGGGTGGAGGTCATTGCCAGCACTTCGATCAATACCGGCTCGCGCGCACGGGTCGCCGCCAGGAGCAGAGCCGAGAGGAATTGGCTGGAAAGACCGGCATCGAGGCGCGTGTGACCCCCCTCGAGGCTGCCGCCCTTGACCACGAGTGGGGCAAAGCCCTCGCGAACAAGCCACTCCACCCTTGCTCCGAGCTGCTGCATGGCCTCGGCCAGCGGTCCGACCGGGCGTTGGCGGAGCCGCTCCGAGCCGTCGAGCCGCCATTCACCGGGCAGGGTGGCCAGCGCCGCCACCAGAAACCGCAGCATGGTGCCGTTGTGTCCGCAATCGATCCCGGCCTCCGTTGGCAGAACGCTGGGGGCGAGCTCGAACCGCTCGGCCTCCTCGACGGTCTGCCAACCCAGAGTCCGCATCGCCGCCAGGAATTGGCGGGTGTCGTCGGCCACCAGCGGATGCTCGAGGGTGATCGGCCGGCGGGAGAGCAGAGCGAGGGTGAGGTAGCGCTGGGTGACACTCTTCGAGGGCGGTACCCGCAGGGTGCCGGAGACCCGCTTGCCGCTTACAATCCTGTGCGCTCCCGTACCCATTCGTTACCTCACCGGCTCCCGCCCTCAGCTCTCCGCGTACCACTCGATCCGTTGCGATCGGTACCAGGCATCCAGCAGCTGAACCTCGCCGCCGCTCACCTGCCAGGTTCTCGGTTCATGAAAATGCCCCAGGATCAGGACATCGTAGTCGGTCCCAAGTCGGCGCTGGGCGTAGTCGAGGATGACGGCCTCCGGGATGTGCCGCTTGTGCTTGAAGTTGGTCTTGGCGAGCTGGTGCTCGGTCTGGTGCACCGCGGTCCGGGCCAACGGGCCCGGCAGGTTGTGCATCATGAACCGGCTCAGAGGGCTCTTGGAGAGCCAGTGCCAGAAACGGTACATGTAGTCGGCGTCGTTCAAACCGTCGCCATGCACCGCCAGGTATCGCTTGTCGCCGGCCGCAAAGACGACCTCCGAGCCTACCTGGTCGAAGAGCTCGGCATAGGGACCTCGACCGATAAAGAAGTCGCGATTCCCCTCGACATAGTCCAGACGGATTCCCTTCTCCTTGAGCGCGCCGAGGACCTCGACCACGGCCCTGATCTCCGGAGTCTCGTAGCGCCGATCACCGACCCAGACGTGAAACAGATCCCCGAGCAGGATCAGCCGCCGGCAGGGCCCGTCGCCCAGCTCTTCCAGTTGGCGGATCAACGGTGCCGGCGGACCACCCGGTCCACCGATGTGGGCATCGGCGATGACGGCGGTCGACATGAGACAGACTCGGTTCGGTCGCCGGCCTAGAAGATGGATATCTTCTTTGCCTGGTTTTTGCTCACTTCTGAGACCACCGCTTCGCCAAGCCGTGCAAAGGCCTCGGTGTGAGGGCCCTCGGTCTGCGAGACGACGATCGGCTCGCCGGCGTCCCCACCCTCGACGATGGCCGGATCGAGCGGCACCCGCCCCAGGAAGGGGCAACCGAGGATCTCGGCGGTGCGCTCGCCTCCGCCCTGCTTGAAGATGGCGGTCTCTTCCCCACAGTGGGGGCAAACGAAGGTGGACATGTTCTCGATGATCCCGACCACCGGGACATTGACCTTGCGGAACATGGCCAGACCCTTGCGCGCGTCGATCAGGGCAATGTCCTGGGGTGTGGTGACGATCACCGCACCCGACATCGGGATCTTCTGGCTGATGGTCAGCTGCGCGTCACCGGTGCCCGGGGGCAGATCGACAATGAGATAGTCAAGCGGACCCCAGTCGACATCTCCCAGCATCTGCTCGATGGCTCGCACCACCATCGGCCCGCGCCAGATGACCGGTGTGTCCACATCCAGCAGAAAACCCAGCGACATGAGCTTGATGCCATGCTGCTCGAAGGGCTGGAGGCGGTTGTCCTGGACGACCGGGTTGCCCTTGATCCCGAACATCATCGGCACCGAGGGTCCATAGATGTCGGCGTCCAGCAGCCCGACCCGGTAGCCCATCTGCGCCATCTTGACCGCCAGGTTCGCCGCCACCGTCGACTTGCCGACTCCACCCTTGCCGCTGGCGACCGCCACCACATGCTGCACCTCGGGCAGCAGGTTTTCATCCTGCATGACACCCTGCTGGGCGGCGGCGGGTGGCGTAACCGTCTCCAGGTTGACCTCGATCTTGGCGCCCTCCAAGCGCTCCTCGAGCAGCGCCTCCACATCATCCCTGACCTGGTCGGCGCTCACCCGGTTGTGGGTGGCGATGGCGAGATCGACGACCACACGGTTCCCGTCCGCCTGCACCTTGTCGACAAAGCCAAAAGAGACGATGTCCCGGCTCATACCGGGGAATCTCACCTCCTTGAGCAGCTCCCAGACCTTGTTTTCCATATATCCGATCCTTGTCTCGTATGTATTTTTCAGAAGCTCCAAGTCTACCCCAGCACTAACTACCCAGAGCTTGCTCTTCCAGCCCGGCGAGCCGCTCGATCTCCCGGCGCACTACCTGCTCCAGGTCTTTCTTGCCCTTGAGACCGTACTCGGCGGCGTCGATCGGACGGCCGTAGTGGAGGGTGATGCGGCCCGGACGGACCACATGCGACCCTTTGGGCTGGACCGCAAGACTCCCCCTGATCCCGACCGGGACGATCGGCAGCCCACCCTTGAGAGCCAGCAGAAAGCCACCCCGCTGGAAGGGGCCCAGAGAGCCGTCCGCCGACCTGGTCCCTTCGGGGAAGACCATGGCGGAGCTGCCCGCTTGCAGCCGCTGGACCGCCGCGGCGAAGCTCTCGCTCGCCTTGCTCCGGTCCTCGCGGTCGATACTGATAAAGCCCCCCGCCTTGATCGACCAGCCAAAGATCGGGATGCGAAACAGACTCCGTTTGGCCAGAAAGCGGGTCTGGCCGGGCAGCGTGACGATCAGCGCCGGGATGTCGTAGAGGCTCTGGTGGTTGGACATGTAGACCGAGGGCAGATTCGGGTCGAGCGGGGTCTCGTTTTCCACCTCGAGGCCGACACCGCTCGAAGCCAGCAACCCGCGGCTCCAGATCCTGGCGACCACGAAAGTCCAATTCCCGCGGGGTGGAATCCAGCTCACCAGGATAGCCACGATGGCACAGACGATGGTGCCAAAGAGGATATAGACATTGCCCCCGATGGTCGCCACCAGGGTGGCCAAGTCTCCGGGCCCTTTGTCCGGCTGTCGATTTCCGTTGGTCGTCGTCATTCGCGAGTACCCCCCGGCCAATTGCTACAATCCCCTTTCTTCGGCAGCGCAGTCCGCTTTTGCCTGCCGATCGCCCGTAATGGAATTGCGTCGCGATGGCCCGAGGGGGCTATTGTATCCGCGGAAGTCCGCCGGTTGATGAGTCTCACGACCTCGCTTCAAAACCCGCTACGAGTGGCGGGAAGGCTGAGCCTGCTCAGCGCCCATGCCTTCATGGCGGCCATTGCCCCGCCTTACGAGCTCCGGCTCTGGATCCGGGAGATGGAACAGATCGGGGTGCGCTCGCTGGGGGTGGCCGCCATCACGACGATCTTTACCGGCATGGTCCTCGCTCTCCAGACAGCCTACAGCCTTCCCTCGATCGGCGTGAAGTATTACATCGGTACCGTGGTCTCCAAATCCCTGGTGCGCGAGCTGGGGCCGGTGCTGGTGGCGCTGATCGTCGGCGGTCGCATTGGCGCCGGCATGACGGCCGAGCTGGGTACGATGAAGGTCACCGAGCAGATCGACGCCATGCGGTCGATGGCGGCCGACCCGGTCAAAAAGCTGGTGGTCCCCAAGCTGGTGGCAACCCTGGTCATGCTGCCCGCCCTGACGGTTCTGGGAGACTTCCTCGGTATCCTGGGTGGGCTCATCGTCGCCATGGGTCAGCTGCAGCTGACGGCCGGCTTCTACATCAACGACGTCTTGGACGCGCTTACCCTCCAAGATGTCTCGAGCGGCATCGGTAAGTCGTTCTTTTTTGCCTACTTCATCGCCATCATCGGCTGCTACAATGGCCTCTACGCCAGCGGTGGAGCCGACGGGGTGGGACGGGCGACCACCAACACGGTCGTCATGGCGTCCATCTTGGTCCTGGTCTCGGATTTCTTCCTCACCAAGCTCTTCTACATCTTGTTTTGAGGGGTGACCGCTCGGAGCCTTCTTTTGCCATCAGCCATCTACAACATTCGGGGACTCACCAAGAGTTATGGTGACAATGTCGTCATCGACGAGCTCGACTTCGAGGTCTATGCCGGTGAGTCGCTCGTCATCCTCGGCCGGTCAGGGTCGGGCAAGAGCGTGACCCTGCGACAGCTCAACGGTCTCGAGAAGCCCGACAGCGGCTCGGTCATCTTCGACGGCACGGAGATCACCACTCTGGAAGAGAGAGATCTCGTGCCGCTGCGCCGCCGGGTGGCCATGCTGTTTCAAGGCGGTGCGCTCTTCGACTCCGGGACGGTGTTCGAGAATGTCTCCTTCCCTTTGCGCGAGCACACCGATCTGACCGACGACGAGATCGCCGAGATTGTCGATCAGAAGCTGGCCATGGTGCGACTCAGCGGCATCGATGGTGTCCTGCCGGCCGATCTATCCGGCGGGATGAAGAAGCGCGTCGCCCTGGCTCGATCGCTAGCGCTGGATCCGGAAGTGGTGCTCTTTGACGAGCCGACAACGGGCCTCGACCCCATGACCGGTGCCACCATCGGACACCTGATCCGCTCCACCCAAAGAGATATGAAGACCACTTCCGTGGTCGTCACCCACGACATCCCGCTGGCGCGCCTGGTGGGAGACCGGGTCGCGTTTCTCGAAGGCGGACGTTTCTCGTTTGTCGGATCGTGGGATGACGCCGACCGGTCCGAGGACCCGATCTTCTCCAGATTCCTGGCCGGCCTCGAGGAGGAGGAGAGCCATGTCGCGTGACCTGAAGGTAGGCGCTCTCATCATCGTGTCACTCATCGTGGCCTCGGCTGCGATCTTCCTGGTCGGCGAAAGAAGCAATATCTTTGCTCGCAAAAACGACTACTTTGTCCATTTCGAGACCGTCGGCGGTTTGGCCACCGGTAATCCAGTCCAGCTCAACGGTGTCATCGTCGGTAGCGTGCAAAAAGTCGTTTTGCCGGAAGATGTCGAAGAGCAGTATCTGACCGTCTGGATCTCGATCGATCGACGTTTCGCCGACAGGGTCCGCGAGGACTCCCGCGCCCGCATCAAGACCTTGGGGTTGCTGGGGGACAAGTACGTGGATCTCACCTCCGGCTCCCCGGGATTCGCCCAGATCGAGTCGGGCGGGGAGATCCGAACCGGCGCCGCCACCGATGTCGAAAAGATCATCGCCACCGGCGGCGACGCGGTGGAGAACCTGGTCGCTATCTCCTACTCGCTGCGCACCATCCTCGAGCGGATGGAGGCGGGTGAGGGCATACTGGGCGAGCTGACCACCGAGAGCGAGACCGGAACAAGGGCGAAGAAGAGCCTGGTGGAGACCTTCGAGACCTTTCGCGACATCACGGCAAAGCTCGAGAGCGGTCAGGGCACGCTTGGCAAGCTCATAAATGACAGCACTTTGGTCGACAACGCCGAAAGCGCTGTGGGCCACCTCGACGGGATTTTGAGCCAGGTCGAGAGTGGCGACGGGGCGGTGGCGGCCCTGCTCAACGACCCGGCCACCCGCGACAAG
>CALILB010000261.1 GCA_938016625.1 uncultured bacterium
AGTAGGGGCGGGGCTTGTCCCCGCCCTAGTCCAAGGGAGGGCACAAGGCCCTCCCCTACTCGCGGGCTTGGGGGGTGATGCTGGTTTCCTGGCGGTTGCCGTCGCGGAGGAAGACGACCTTGACCGGCTCGTCGATCTCGAGGGCCTCCAGGGCATACATGTAGTCGTAGACGTTGGCGATCGACTGGCCGGCCAGCTCGACGATGACATCCCCCTCCTGGAGACCGGCGGCCTCGGCGGGGCCGCCACCGATCACACCGGATAGACGTAGGCCTTCGACCTCGGCGGTGTAGTCGGGGATGGTTCCGGTGTAGATCCGGGACCCCTCACGACCGCCACCCGCCTGCGGGTCCCGCTCGACCTCGATGAAGTCCGGGGCGGTCTCCAGATTGGCGGTCTTGTAGGTCACCAGGGCGCCAAAGCGAGCCACCCTCTCCAGATCCTCGTAGTTGATCGTCTCGGCGCGGTCGGCGGGCCGGTGGTACTCCTCGTGGCTGCCGGTAAAGAGATCGAGGGTGGGGATCCCCGCCTGGACAAAATTCAGAGTGTCGGTCGGCAGATAGGGGTCGTCGCGGGTCTGGAGGTCGAAGCCCACGGGTATGTTGCTCTGCTCGATAAGACGCGGCCAGACCGAGCTGGTGCCGGCCGCCTGGAGAACCAGCTTGTCTTCCCGTACCCGGCCGACCATGTCCAGATTCAGATAGGCGGCAATCTGCTCGGGGTCGATGATCTCGCTGGCAAGAAAATCGTGCGAGCCCAGGGCTCCCAGCTCTTCACCCGACCAGAAGGCCACTACCACGTCGCGTTGCCGGTCCATGTCGGCCAGTTGAGCGGCCGCGGTCAACACCGCCGCCACACCCGAGGCGTTGTCGTCTGCGCCATGGTGGACACCGCCAATCTCGCCCTTTCGGGCCAGCGAATTGCCACCGTTCCGCCCACGACCGAGATGGTCGTAGTGGGCGCCAAGGACGACATAGGGCTTCTCCACCTCGCCCTCGGGCTTGCCCGGTAGAACCCCGACGATGTTGTGACCGGTCCGCTTCTCCCGATCGACCTTGACGTCCAGAGTGATTTCGAGCCCTGGGAGATCGAACCCGGTGATGTGCGGGTTGGCGTCATCGAGCGACTTCTGCGCCTGCTCGAGGGTCTTGTCGCCGGCGAGCTCGAACAGAGCCTCTGCAACCTCACCACCGATGCTGGCGGCGACGATACCGGAGCCGGCGATGGCCGAATCGAAGGACATCGGCACGGTCTCGCCGGCGTTGCGCGACCGGGGACCGGTGACGACTACGAGGGCCTTGGCGCCCCGCTCTCGGGCCTGGAGTGCCTTGTGCCGTAGACCCGAGAACCGCGCCAACGCCGTCCGCGTCTCCTTGTCGGCATCTTCGGGGGCGTAGCGCAAAACGACGACGACTTTGTCCTCGACATCGAGACCGGCATAGCTGTCGTAGAAAGTCTCCTGCCCCACCGGCACCACGATCCCGTAGCCGGCAAAGATGACCGGGCCGCTCACCGTCCCGGAGTCGGAAAAGGAGAGTGCCTGGATCCTCTCACCGCCCGTCGATCCACGCTCCCCGGCCGGATGGCCGATCTTGATCGTGGAGCCGGCGTCGCTCGAGCCGGCGGTGAACTCGAACGGCAGCTCGAAGCTCTCCCGACCGGGTAGCGGCTTGGCCCCGAGCTGCTCGAGCTCACCCACCAGATAGTCGGCCGCCCGGCGCTCGCCTTCGGTGCCGGTCAGCCGGCCTTCCAGCTGGTCGGAGGCCAGATACTCGACGTGTTCTCGAGGTTGGTCGGCCGCGGCCGGAGCCGGACCGGCCGACGCGATGGCCAATCCGATCAAAGCGACCGCCAGCAGGCGGAGGCGAGGGGAAAAACTGGGGACACAATACAGATTTCTAGATGGCATAGGCATGAGATTTTCGACGGCAAGGAGAAATCTGTATTGTGTCCCCAGTTTTCCCTACCGTTCAGTTGTCGGTTCGGGCGGGTGCGGCGGCGAGCGCCGCGAGGGCTTTGTCGTGGTTCCACTGCGCCGTGAAGAGCTGCGCGTTGCCCTCGCCACCGTTGTGGCGATTCGACGTCCACACCAGACTCTTGCCATCCGGGGTCGGCACCGGCAGCCCGTCGAATCCGTCCGTGGTGGTCACCTGCACCGGCTCCTTCTTGCCGGCGGCATCCACCATGAAGACTTCGAAGTTGGCAAAGCCGAGCTTGTTCGAGGCAAAGAGGATGTACTCACCCGAGGGGTGGAAGTAGGGAGCCCAGCTCATGGAGCCGAAGTCGGTGATCTGGGTCTGCTCCGAGCCATCGGGATTCATCGTCCATACATCCGCGATGAGGCCGTCTTTGTCGAATCGCCGCCAGACGATCTTGGAGCCGTCGGCCGAGAAGAAGGGCCCGCCGTCGTAGCCCGGCGCCTCGGTCAGCCGACGCTGCTCCGAGCCGTCGGCCCGCATCAGATAAATCTCACCGAAGTAGGAGGGGTTGATTTCCAGCAGCTTCCCCTCTTCGGCGCTCAGCTCGCGGTCGTAGGCGTTCCTCATCGAGGAGAAGACGATCCACTTGCCGTCCGGCGAGTAGCTGGCCTCGGCGTCGTAGCCTCGGACCTTGGTCAGGTTGACCAGTTTGCCGGTATCGCCCTCGGCCACATAGACCTCCATCTCGGGGTCGTAGTCCCAGGAGTAGCGCCGCGATTTTCCCGAAGCCCTGAAGTCCAGCTCGGCCTGCTGGTACTCCGCCGATCTGGGGTCGTGATGGGTGGAGCCAAAAAGAATGTCTCCGCTGCCAGGGCGGATGAAGGCACAGGTCGTCTTGCCGCCACCGGGGGAGACCCGCCGGGTGTCACCCGTCGTCATGTCCATCAGATAGATCTGATAGAACGGATTCCCCGGTTCGCGCTCGCTCTGGAAGACCATCTTGGTGCCGTCGGGCGAGAAATACCCCTCGCCCGCCCGCGCCCCCTCGAAGATCAACTGGCGGGTCTTGGTCAGAAAATCACTCTCCTGATAGGTCGGCTTCGCCTCCTCGGCGACACCCGGAATCGGAGCCGAGAGGACGACGAGGGCCAGAGCAATCACCAAGAGGCTCCCGGACCGGGTAATCCGGGGGTTGGATGTAGATACAGTTCTCAGCACGAGTTGACTCCCCTGTTCAATGGTCGCGGCCTTACTTGGTCTTCACCGGTGGCGCCGGCCTCTCCGGCAGCCGCTTGGGATCCTCGTTGATCATCCGCAAGACCTCCGCGACACCCCGCTCGAGCTGGGGATCCCGGCCCTCGAGGATCGACTTGGCGTCGTTCTCCACCTCGATGTCGGGCTCGACCCCGTGACCCTCGATGATCCAGCTGCCATCGATGGCGTTGGTGCCGAACTCGGGCACATAGATCGTGGCGCCGTCGATCAGCTGACCCCGGTTGGTGATCCCGGTGACCCCACCCCATGTCCGCTTGCCGATCAAGGGTCCGATCCCGGCCTCCCTGAAGTAGTGGGGAAAGATGTCGCCGTCGGAAGCAGAGTCCTCGTCGAGCAGACAGACCATGTGGCCGTAGAAGGTGGTCAGCGGGTAGGTCCCCGGTGTGTCGCTGTTGCGGCTAAAGCGGGTCCCCAGCAGGCTCCGGCGCAGCCGCTCGATGAGCATCTGGGAGACGTTGCCGCCGCCGTTGCTGCGCACGTCGACGACGAGCCCTTCCTTGCGGAGCTGGGGGTAGTACCACTTGATGAACTCACTGATGCCGTCACTACCCATATTGGGCACATGAATGTAGCCCACACGGCCGTCGGTCATCTCGTGCACCTTGCGCCAGTTGCCCTCGACCCAATCGAGATACCGCAGATCGGCCTCGTTGGTGATCGGGTTGATATTCACCTTGCGGGCCCCGTCGAGGATCGGCTGATCCTTGACCGTCAGCTCCACCGGGTGGCCGGTCTTGTTGCGCAGGAGTTGGTAGGGGTTGGCCTCCGCCGTCAGCTCCACACCGTCGATCGCCAGCAGGTAGTCGCCCTCGTTGACATCCACCCCGATCTCGGTGAGCGGCGAGCGGTAGTTGTCCTCTTCGTTCTGACCCTCGAGAATCTTGGCGAACCGATAGCGACCGGCCGCCTCGTCCAGCTCGAGCTCGGCACCCAACAGGGCGACCGGCTGGCGATCCGGGATCTCGTAGTCGCCACCCGCCTTGTAGGTGTGGCCGACGTTGAGCTCGGCGATCATCTCACCGATCAGATAGTTGAGATCGGAGCGATGCCCGACGTGCTCGAGCCAGGGACGATACTGCTCACGCAGGGCCTCCCAGTCGTAGCCGTGCATGTTCTCGACGTAGAAGAAGTCGCGATTCCGGCGCCAGACCTCGTCGAAGATCTGGGCCCACTCCTCCTCGGGGACGAGATCGACCACCAGCCCCGCGGTGGAGACATCCTTGGCCGAGTCCTTGCCATTCTTCTTGACGTCGTAGAGCTTG
>CALILB010000262.1 GCA_938016625.1 uncultured bacterium
CTGCGGAGCGGCGAGAGCAACAAGCGTTTCCCCGGCGAAGACCCGGCGGACAAGGAGACCCGCGTGGCGGCTCAGATCCGGGAGATCGAGCAGCTCGACCCCGATCTGATCTTCTTTCAGGAGGTCAACCCCAACCAGCCCGAGGCGCGCAAGTATGCGGAGGCCCTGGGCTACGACGAGATTCACAAGGTCACCAGCTGTGGTCTTCATCTTGGAGGGCTCTACAAGATCCCGCGCAACATGAACGAGGGGATCGCCATCCTGGCGCGGCCAGAGCTCGGCCTGAGAAGGGTCGGGAAGAAGCGGCTGAGCGGCAACGCCAAGTGCACCGCCACCTACGGGTTCCAGACCAAGGAATCACGTTATGCGCTCTTTGGCGAGATCACGGTCGATGGCCGCAGCCTTCTTGTCGCCACCACCCACCTCTCAGCGCCGCCCTTTGTGCTCTCCGACTTCGAGGAGAATCTGGAGGGTCTGGTGAAAGACGGGACTCTGGAAGAGGCGCAGCAAGATGAGATTCTGGCCCAACTCGAGCGCAAACGGCAGCGCAACCTGACGGAGGCGGAGGGGCTACTGGCGCAGATCGAGAAGCGCCGCGGCGACCGGTCGAATCCGGGCCGAGCGCACCCCGTCGTCTTTGGCGGTGACTTCAATACCGCACCGGGGACACCGGCCATCGAGGCGATCACCGCAGCCGGGTTTCGAAGCGTCACCAAAGGATCGGAGTTGCCGACCTGGAACCCGGAGAAGAACGTTGCCAACTACACGATCGGTTCCAAGCGCGCTGAGCCCCTCCCGACTTTCGAGCTGCCGCAGATCGAGGAGATGCTGGCGGTGCGACGGACCACCGCTCGCCAGATCGACCATCTCTTCGTCTCCGACGGTGTTGCCGTCGAGTCGGCCGAAATGGTGCTCGATCAAGAGATAGAGGGGAAGTTCCTCTCCGACCACTTCGCTGTGCTGGCCATCCTCCGCGTCGTCGACTGAGAGACGGTTGGCCGGAGGCCTCCCTAGAACGGGAAGCCCAGCTTGATGCGGATGCCCCGCAGACCCTCGCCAAATCGGTAGCCGACCGTGATCCGGGGAACTCTGAACTTCCACACCAGCGGCCGGGGCGTGGTGCCAAAAGTGAGCCCCACCTCGAATTGACGCTCGATCTCGATCGACCCTCCGGGCTGCTGGAAGACCAGGGTGCGAAAGAAGTGACGAGCGATGACATAGACGCTCGAGTCGACCTTGCGTTCCTTGATGCTGAAACCCAACGGGAAGCGGGTGTCAAGACCGACATCCACCGAAGCAAAATCGTCGTTGTTGAGACCGCTCGATGAGTGGCTGAGGCTGTATCTGACGCCGGGGCCAAAGGTAAAGGTCAGCGCCTTCCAGGGTTGGACATAGATACCTTTGAGCCCGGTGGTCGAGAGCAGAAAGAGGTCGCCGCCCTCGAAGTCCTTGCCCAAACCCAGATCTTGATAGGGCTCGAGCGTCCAGCGTTGGTTCAACGGCACCTCGAACTCGACGCCCGGAACAAAAGCCAGAGTCTTGAGCCGGTCGGAGCTTATGCCGTCTACGATGTCGGGGAAGTCGAAATTGTAAACGCCAAAGGAGATCGGGAACTTGAGCCTGACACCCCAGTCGTTTTCCTCGATAGAGCGCATACGGTGGGCGATCGGCAACCGGATGGTGCTCACCGTCTCTTCACCGACGCTGTAGCCGCCAAAGCCGACGTCGTTGGTGTAGGCGTGGTTGGCCAGGTCCCCGTCGTCCGGTGGGGGAATCTCTTCCTGGCCGCGGATGGGTGGCACTGCCAGCACCATCAATAGGCTCAAGATGGTTCCTGAAAGTCGCGTGGACACTCGGCGGGTCATCACGGGTCCCATTATTCATCAGCCCATGGGTATGATGCCGCAATACCCCGCGGATCGGCCGGCACGGAGACCGGCCGCTTCGAGTCGTTATACTTTCGCTATCGTGTCTGCCCTCAACACCGCGGTGGTCCGGCTTCCTCTATTCGTCCTGCGGCAGGCCGAAGCGGCGGGTCTCGATCGGGCGGAGTTGTTACGCGCCGCCGACTTGAGCGAAGAGGACCTCGCCGATCCGGATGCTCGCATCCTGGTGAGAAAAAACCTCGATCTCTGGAAGTTCATCCTCGATTCGCTTCCCGACCCCGATCTGGGAATTCGCTTTGGCAGCGAGCTCAGGATCCGCGATGCGGGTCTGGTGGGCTACACGATGTTGCACAGCACCACTCTGCTCGAGGCCCTGGAGCGCCTCTTCCGATTTGGCCGCATCCTCGAGGAGGCCGATCCGGCCGAGCTGCGACTGGGATCCGACCGGGCGGAGTATGGTTGGCGCGCCTATCCCCAGCAGGAGGTTCTCCTCCAACGGATGATCGACTACGAGTTGGCGGCGTTGGTCGGAGTGGTCAGAGAGATCACCGGTGTCGATGTCGAGCCCCTCGAGATCCGGCTCCCGCACGCCCAGCGGCCGTCGGATCTGGCGGCTCATCGTCGCTACTTTCGCTGCCCCATCAGCTTTGACCAGCCTACCGTCGGAGTGGTTTTTCGGCGACGGGATCTCGATCTTCCGGTACGGGAGGCCGACACCGAGCTCGGGAGCTATCTCGAGCGCTACGCCGAGGAGGTCCTGGAGTCGCTCGCCCCGGGCGGCTCGCTTGCCGACAGGGTGGAGCGGGCGATGTGGACCGAGATGAAGCAGGGCCGGCTGACGCTCGCCGGCATCGCCTCGGCGCTGGCCGTCAGTCCCCGGACTCTGCAGCGACGGCTGAAAGAGGAAGGGACCTCCTTTGCCGAGATCAGAGACCGGTTTCGTCGCGACATGGCGGTGGTGATCCTCCGCGACCGAAGGTTGGCCATCTACGAGGTGGCATATCTGCTGGGTTACTCCGAGCCCAGCACCTTCTACCGCGCCTTCCGCCGCTGGATGGGCACCTCGCCTCACGAATACCGCGCTTCCACCAGTTCCTGACAGACCGCATCCGCTGACCGATCCCCAATGGCGTCGGAACCACGGATATTGGCGACTTCGGCCACTGTTTGAATGCAGCCGCTGGCGTACCTTTTTAGTGACACTCCGGGCTCGGCGGCGGACTCCACCGGCCGAGCAGGAGGGAAAGGAGAAGAACCAGTGGCAACCAAAACAAGAATCAGTTGGAGTAGCGTCCTCTATCTCTTCTATCTATCGGCGCTCATCGTCGCCGGTTTCATCTTCCTGGTCCCCTGAGGAGAGGCGCGATGACGCAAGTTCCCGCCAAGGCAGAAGACCAGGTCGAAGGAACGGACGGCTTCGAGCATCCAATAGAGAGTAGCGACGCCTCGTTCCTTAAACCGTTCCCGGTTTTGGTGAGCCGGCCGTCCGCACCGACGACGGTAGTGGTGGGAATCGGGCGGATATCGCTGCTGATTGTGGGATGGCATCTAGCCCTTGCCGCGGCCTTCTACGCGGGTCTGAAGATGCTCTAGATGGATGACCAGAGGAATACAGGACTCCGTCTCGGACCGGCGACACCTGACGGTCGCCTCCACCGATCCGGTGGTCGTCGGTCTGGGACGGGTGTTGCTGATCCTGATGGCTCTGGTGATTGCGGCTCTTCTGGCAATAGGAATCTGCTATCTCGACCTAGGAGGCAATCCGCGAATATCTGCTCGTCAACCGCTCGAGCATAGCGATCAGTCTTTGGCCGGATAGAGCTGGAGGTCGGCCCGCGGCGGCGGGTCGACACAGATGTCCGCCCCATCGGTGGGCAGAGGCCTTCGCAGCAGCTCCAGATAGGCTGTCCAAAACCAGACAGAGAGGCGAAAGAGGGTTCGGGCGAGGCCGCTGGTGCTGAGATAGATCGAGGGGTCGTCCAACCGTCCGGTGACGCGGACGGGTGTGGCCAGGCTGATCAAGCCACGTTTCTTTGGGCGCGGCTTGAGGGTCAGGTTGAGCTTGCCGGTTTTGAGGTCGATCTTCCCCTTGCCACGGACCCGAATACGTGAGGTGTCGATGAGCAGCGCGTCGGGGGTCATGAGACCGCTCTCGATAGTGAAACGCCCGACGACACAATTGAGCTGCGGACCGCCTCCCGAGTCGAGGGTGGGCATCAGCACCGCCAGCAGATGGGTCGCCCAGAGGTCGAAAAGCGCCGTGCTGTAGTTCTTTGGGTAGAGAGTAAAGTCGAGGTGGCCATCGGCATAGACCAAGAACTCTTCCAAAGAGGGTGAGCGGGCCTGCAGGTGGCTGTTCAAGGTGAGGGCTCCAGCGACGTCGCTTTCGGGATCGAGCCGCTCGAGCAGCGCGCCGTAATCGAGGTGTCCTATCCGGGTTTGAAAAGCGATATCCAGAAGATCGTCGATCGCCGTGACATCGACCTCGAGCTCGATCGATCCCTCGGGGAGCACCAACGTCAAGGGCGTGATCTCGAGGTGACCATCTTCCAGACGGGCGTTCAGCTCGCCTCCACCCCGAAGCTCGCCCAAGGATTGGACCGACTCCACGCGTACAGTGATCGACGCATCGGCGCTCCGCAGGAGCTCGGCGGTGATTACAGGCTCTCGAGGCTCGTCATTTGTTTTCTTGATCGAGCGTTCTGATTGGGTCGAGCCCCGGCCGTCGCGGGCCTCGGCCAGCGCCTTCTTGCCAAGAATGTCGTCGAGATCCAGCCGGCTGCTCGTCAGCTCGACGCTCAAATGAGGGCGCCCGTCTCCGTAGGCCAGTGAGATCATGGCCTGGAGATCGCTGTCGTCGATGCGCACCTCCAGATTGGGGAGGTTGTAGCTGCCTTCTCTGACCTCGAGATCGGTGGACAGTCGGTAGGGACCCACCGACGGGAGGCCGATGCCGACCAGCGGCGACAGCGAATCAAGACGCTCGCCGGAAAGCTCGAGACCGAGTGTCACCCGGTCGCGATCGAAGGGCAGGTCGACGGCGGTCGAGACATCGAGGTGCGCTCCGGCGGCTCTTACCGTGAGGCTTACCGGAATCGCCTCCATGTCATCTTCGTGACTCGTCGGCAGATCGAGCCTGCCGCTGACCGTGAATGGTGTCTCGTTGACGCTCCCGGCAGCCTCGAGCTCGAGAGGCTGCAGCTCGGGACCGGTGATTTCGGCCCGATCGATCAGGACTTCGAAGGTCGTGTCGGTGAGCGGCTCGGTGATCAGCCAGCGGGCCGTGCTCAGGGTGGCATCGATCTCGGAGCGGCTGAAGAGCTCGGACGGGGTCGAGCCCCGAGCCACGTAGTCGACGTCGAGCCGTTCCACGGTCAGCTCGATGTCGGCCACGAGCTCTTCCTGCGCCAATAGGTTGCCGAGATCGACCTGTTCCGCCGTCAGTCGTAGCCGTGCCTCGGGCAGGTCTCCAGTGAGGTCGAGTCCAAGGGCGCCACGAAAGGAGGTGTCGCCCAGGTATAGCGAGAACGGCGACTCCTCCACCTTGCCGTCGCGTACCCGAATCGACACCTCGAGATCGGTGACATCGACGGGTTGACGGACCCAGCGATCGACGACGAGGTGGATATCGGCATCTCCCATTCGAGCCTTGCTCGGCATGACGGGAGCGTCGACTTCGACGGCGTCGTCGGCAGCGTCGACCTCGATAACCGGGTCCACCAGCTGCGCCAATGCTTCGGGATCGATCGCCGAAGCCCTGATGTCGACTGAAAGCAGAGGAGCATCTTCTTCTCCGTTCCGGGTGAGCTCGCCGGAAAGCTCGGTCTGGCCGAGGAGGCTGTTGTCCAGGCGGAGACGGGTCGCGGCCTCATCGCGGTCGAGTCGCCCTTGGAGCTTGTAGGGCAGATCGGCCTCTGCCGAGATGCCCAGCAGACCGCTGAGGTCGCCGACCCGTTCGCCCCTGATCTCGAAGTCGAAGCCGAGACGGTCCGTGGCCGGGTCACTCTCGACCGTTCCGGCGGCCCGGGCTTCGGCGCCGGCGATACTGATCTCGAGCTCGAGAGGGATAGACAATGTGGCCAAGAGGTGGGTCAGATTGCCGGTGTCCAGCGAGAGGGTCATCGCTTCATCCAGCAGCGAGCCTTCGGACTCGAGTCGCATCATGTCTCCGGATCGCTGCTTCACGACCAGGCTTTCCACCTCCACGGCGATCGGCTCACCCTCGGCCTCCAGACCGTAGGTGAGGCTCCCTTCTGCAGCCCGGAGCTCGAAAGCCAGTCGTTCGATCAGCTCTTCGAAGCTGGTTCCGTGACTCTCGGTATGGAGCCGCAGGCTGGAGACCGCCGCTCCGATCCCGTCGCTGTCCGCTAAGCTGCGCACTAGCTCATCCAGCTCGACCTCGGATGCCTCGAGATCGGCGAGCAGATGGAGCTCCTTGTCTCCCAGGGCCTCGAGTCGGCCCTCAACGGTGTTGCCGGCCACGACGATCTCGAACGGCACGCTCAGCGACCCGTCCCGGATCCGAATCTTGGCCGAGAGGCCACCGATCTCCGGCCCTGGTGCTCCCAGGCGGTCGACCGACAGAGCGACGTCGGCCGAGAGTGCCGCCAGAATCTTGGTGATAGATGAGAGGTCGTGGGCCTCGGCGGAGCTCAGTTCTTCAGCTGTCGCAGCCGACTCCAGATTGGTTCCGCCAAACCACGGATCGAGATCCAGATATCCGGCGGTCAACTGGCCACTGACTTTTGGTAGCTCGTGCGACAGGTCGAGTGCGACCGACCCGCTGATGTCGGTGCTACCAAGCCTGGCTTCGAGCTCCGAGAGCGTGACGACCCGATCGATCGCCGTCAGCCGGCTCTCGAGCTCGAGTCGACCCAAGGGTGGTATCTCGAGGCCGAGCCGGGCAGCCACCCGGTCCGGCTCGCGGATCTCGGCCGTGACCATTAGATCGACTCCCAGGCCTGCCGGCCGCCGGTCCAGCTCCCCTTCCAGCTCTACCCGGTCCCCGTCGACCTCGAGGTCGAGCTCCAGGGGCCAGCTCTCTCTCTGGAAGACCTCATCGAGTGTCGGCCCGCTCGCGGTCAGCGAGTACTCGTTCTCGCCGATCCGACCCTCCATCTCCAGATGCAGCGGATCGTTCTCGCCGATCTCCGCCTCCAACCGATCGAGCCGGGAGAGTATGCGGTCGCCGCTCGCCCGATCGACATACTCGGCCGTGATGTCACGCAGCTCGATCCCCTTGAGCTCCTTGATGTCGTAGGTGACGGTGGTCCAGGTGGGCCAGTTGCCGGATTTGTCCCGGTTGCGGCGTACGCGGAGCTCCACCCCTTCTCCAGCGAGGCGGCGCACACGGATCTCGCCCTTCAGCAGCGGCAGTAGCCCGAGCTGGAGCTCGGCGGAGTCGAGGCGGGCGAAACCGGTTCTCGATTGGGTGTCGGAGCTTTCGATGACCAGCCCCCGGAGCCCAACGGTGGGCCAGAGCGAGGGCTTCAACCAGACCGACTCCAGAGTGACCGGGGCCTCGACAAAGTCGGTGAGCTGTTCTTCGAAGAAGATCTTGACGCGGGTGAGCTCGAGAGTGGGTTGGAAGACGAGCAGCGCGGCGAGGAGGATGGCCACCAAACCGAGAACGACGGCGACGACCAGGGCAGACCAGCGAAGGAGCCTGGGAAGAGTCACGGCAGGTGCTTTCGTGCTTCTCGGAACGTGGCTCGAATCGGCGGGAAAGCTCTTTCGGCCTGACGGGCCTATTCTACTCGGGTGATATCACTCCTACCTATCGTTGTAAGCTTGGCAAGCCTCCGTGCATCCGTTGTTCTCGGGAGGGAAGTGGGGATGAGACCTGTCACTATCTTGTTTACGCTGGTACTGCTGGCCGCGGCTGCTGTCGAGGTTGTTGGCGCCGCCGGCTGTGAGGTGCCGCCGGGTATTCCCATCACGCGGCCCGGCCCGGAGGGCGTACCCACGAAAATCTCGGTCGGTGTCTATATGATCGACCTGCGCCAGCTCAACGACACCGAGCAGTCCTTCGACACCGACTTCGTCCTCACTCTCATTTGGGAGGATTCCCGTCTCGCAGTGGTCGGCTCCGAGCCTTCACTGGTTGGCTGTTCGGTGGCGCTCGAGGAGATCTGGGATCCGCGTGTGGTGATCCTCAACGATCGAAATCTCGAGGGCAAGTTCGACTCTCCGGTGATAATCGAGGAGAGTGGTACCGTGCGTTATGCCCAGCGCTACCAGGGAGAGCTGACCACCCCATTGGATCTGAGAGAGTTCCCGTTCGACAGCCAGTTCTTGCGACTCGAGCTGGTAGCGGCAGGATACAGCCCGGAGGAGGTCGAGTTTGTCGTCAACCCGGAGATTGGTGGCCGGTCGGAAAATCTGACCATCGCCGACTGGACGGTAAGAGCAAAGGGCGAAGTCGTCATCGAGCCGCTCTATCTCGCGACTCAGAAGCGATACATTCCGCGGATTCTCTATAAGCTCGAGGTCACCCGCAACCGGGGTTTTTTTGTAATCAAGGTGCTCATTCCCCTGTCGCTGATCGTCTTGATGTCGTGGGCGGTCTTCTGGATCAACCCGCGCTACCTGCCGGCACAGGTCGGTGTCTCCACCTCTGCCGTGCTTACGCTCATCGCCTTTCAGTTCAGCCTTGGTTACCTGCTGCCAAAGGTCTCCTATCTGACTCGCGCCGATCAGTTTGTCATGGGTTCAGCGTTGCTCGTGTTTCTCGCTTTTGGCGAGGCACTGCTGACCGCCTCGTTGGCCGATCGTGACAAATCCGAACTGGCGCACAGGGTAGACGCCGGATCCAGACTCCTCTTCCCCTTGGCATTCATCGTCGTCGTTGTCGCGTCGTTTGTGTTCTGAGACGGGGCCGCGGACGTGACCAAAGCGCACAAAGCCTCAGCCGTCGGCTTCAGCCGGTTTCTCGGTGTACGAGATGCCCTGGCGCTGGGTCTTGCCTCCGGTATCGGGGTCGGAATCTTCGCCATCGGCTCTTTGAGCTGGTCGTTGACCGGCAGCGATGTTCCTTGGGTCTATGCCTTGTCCGCGGTCCTTCTCCTCCCCATCGTCCTCTGTTACATCGAGCGTGCGCAGGGAAGGCCGGGGAGCGCCAGTGCCTACCAGATCGCCCGCTCCGATGGTGCCCCCTGGAGGGTCTTCTTTGTCGGCTGGTTGATCCTGGGCGGCACTTTGTCGGTGGCCGCGCTGCTGGCCGGCACGGTTGGTGAGGACCTCGAGGTGGGGATCAGCGGCCTGTTCGGCGTCGATGTCGGCAGGCCTGTGTTGGTGCTTGGTGTCGTCGCACTGGCGGCGCTCAACGAGCTCATCGGCTCCGATGGTCGCTGGCGCTCGAGATCGATTCTGGTATGGACGGCGGTCGTCGTGCTCATCGGTCTCATCGCCCGGGTGTTCTTCGTCGATTTGCCGACCTCGGGGAAGCTCCCGGAAGTGACATTCGGCGGTCACGATCTGGCGGCGGTTGCTCTCCTTGCCTCCGCCCTGTGGGGGGTCGATCTCATATTGAACCACCGCCGGCAGCTTCGCCAACCGGACCGCACCATGGCCACCGCTGTGCTGACGTCGTGGATCGGCACATGTGTCCTGGGGGCGGCGGCCTGGTTTGTCGTTGTTCGCTATCCCGTGCTCAGGACAGAGAACTGGGTGAGACCTCTCAGTTGGGACCAGTCGCAGGCCGAGCTGTTGACTCTTCTGGTCAGCATCGTTCTGTGCCTGGTAGCTCTCTATTGGACCCTGTCGAGGACGATGCGACTGGTGGAGGCGATGATCGGGGATGGGTTTCTGCCATCCGTGGTGGGAG
>CALILB010000263.1 GCA_938016625.1 uncultured bacterium
TGCGAGAACCTGGCGATGTTCTGGCGCACGGATCGCCGGCTGGCCAACATGGTCGATGTCGCCGGTGTCGAGCATCTCTTCGCGGCGGGAGAAAAAGGCCAGGGGCTCCTCATCCTGACCGGCCACTTCGGCAATTGGGAGCTGACGTCCATCGCTGCGATGCTCCAGTACAAGGAGTACCGCGACCGCTTCTTCGTCATTCGCAAATCGTTGAGCGCCGGTCTCGAACACGTTCTTTTTCGCCGTTTTCACCAAGCGGGTCTCCAGGTGATTCCACCCTTCAATACCCTGAGCCAGGTTCTGCGGGCGCTCGCCAACAACGATGTGGTGATATTCATTCTGGACCAGCACACGATGGTGGATGTGCCCAAGGGGATCGCCGTCGATTTCTTTGGTCGCACGGCCGGCACCAACCGCAGCTTGGCCTTGCTCACCGCGCACAGCGGGGCACCGGTGATTCCCGCCATCGCCTACCGCAAGAAAGACGGCCGACACGTGCTCAGATTTGAAGAGCCGCTGGAGTGGATCTACGACGACGATCCGGAGGAGGAGATCCGGCTCAATACGCAGTACTACAACCAGGTGCTCGAGCGCTTTGTCCTGGAGCACCCGGAGCAGTGGTTCTGGGCCCACCGGCGGTGGAAGTACTCTCGAGACAAGCGGACCGAGGCGCCCATATTGTTGGGGAAGCAGCGCGCCTCGGGTCTTCGCTATGGAACCGACGAGGTCTACGACCCCGATGGAGAAGGGAAGCAGGAGCCTCCCCGGGGCTGAAACCTACTCGGCCCGAGTCGGCCCGGCGTTGGTAATGACCCGGGCATCCACCCAGAAGATGTCGGAAATCTCGTCGGGTTCAGGATAACGGCTGAAGAACAGGTACTTGCCGTCGGGTGAAACCGACGGGCAGGTTTCGGAAACCGGCGTGTTGACCTCCTTGCCCAAGGGTCGAGGCTCTGACCAAGCCCCACTGTCGTCGCGAAAGCTGACCTGGATGTCGCCATTCGCATCTGACAACAGGTAACTGCCATCCGGTGCCACAAAGGCGTGAAAGCCCCCGACATTGACGGCTTCGATTCGCGGGTAGCTGTCATTCTCCAGCCGCGATCGATAGATCTGGCGCTCTTCGATGTTGGTGAAATATAGAGTCTTTCTTGGAGAGAAGGTGGGATAGAACACGGCGGCGCCGTTGACCGGGGACTCGAGCTGCCGCGCAGGACCCCAGGCTTCACCCTCCCGATCACTGAACCAGATTCGTACGTCCATCCCTTCGTCATAGGCCGCCAGGAAGAGGCTGTCGCCATCCGGGGTGAAGAAGGCCTCCATCTCGGCCTTCCTGGCGCCTTGGGTCAACTGCAAAAGTCGGGGGCCCGTCCAGCCTCCTTGCCGGTGGCGAGTCATCATCAGCTTCGAGCTTTCCCCCGGCTTTTCGGTGGAGAAGACGATTTCTTTCCCATCTGGCGAGACGGATAGAGCGTATTCGTATCGCCCCGGTAGCGACACGACTCCTGGGGCAAAGACCACCGCGGTAGTACCTGGCGGCTCCTGACCCAGATATGGCTTGTAGCTAGTCTCTTCTGCTGCTGCGAGACGGCAGACCACGATGGAGCAGATGTAGAACAACAAACCTGGCAATCGACGTCTCATGGATCCCTCCATCACACTCGACATCATGTTGTGGGACCGCAGGCCCTCGAGGCCCTCCCCTTATCTACGCACCAACCGCGGAGCAGGTTGCTCCCACCCGTTCGAGCCGCCACCTGAGGGTCTGGCTGACCGGGAGAGAGCTCCCAGGACCACACCCTGGCAGGTGATAGTCTCGCCTGAGCCTCGTGGAGGGACCCAGGGTAATGCCAAGCAAGAAACCAGAACCGACCGATGCCGCACACCCGCTGCGTCGCTTTACCGATGAGACGGGGAGACTCGAAACCGTCATCAGCTCCGACGCCAGCCTCAAAGGAAACTTGGAGACGGCTTCGAGTCTCGAGCTGCGGGGCAAGATCGAGGGCGACTGCGTGATCGGCGGTATTTTGTGGGTGCGTGAGGGTGGCGGCATCACCGGTGGAGTTACCGTCGAGGCCGCGGTCCTGGAAGGTGAGGTCCGCGGCAACATCGAGGCCAAAGAGCGTGTCGAGTTGCGCCCGGGCTCCTCTGTCCGGGGCAACATCAACGCCGGCTCGCTGGCCATCGCCGAGGGTGCCTTTTTTCAGGGCAAGGTCAAGATGACCAGCCCCGACACCTCCGGACCCATCACCTTTCAAGAGAAACGCGCACCAGCCCCCGAAGACGAATAGCTCTCCCGCGTACTACCCCCTCCCATCGCGGGCCTCATCAAAGGCCCTAGAACCGGTAGGTCACTCCCAGGGTCACGTAGAGAGGGTCGACGTCCACCGATCTCGACTCGCCTTCCGGGTTCTTGAAATCGGTCGAGCCTTTCATCCATCTGATCTCGCCATTGAAAGCCCACTTGCCCGTCTCGGTCAGATTGACGTCGAGGCCAAGGGTGGCTCCCCAGGCATAGTCGTCGTCGACGGTCAATGTCTCCCGTCCAAAGTCGGGATCGTCCAGCACCACATCGTCGTAGAAGACCCACGCCAGAGCCGGCCCGATGTAGAAATCCGTCTTGCCACCCGACCCCAGGTGGTAGTTGACCCCCAGGATCACGGGAGTGATGCGGAAAGGCGATTCGAGTCCCAGACGTATAGGCGGCTCTTCGATCACCACCTCGACATCGGGCTCGCTCCACAGCACCCCGAATTCGATCCCGATGCGGCTGGATACCATCCGCTCGATCTGCAGCCCAAAGCCAAAGCTGCTGTTGAACTCGGCTGTTATGACCTCGTCGTCGTCGACCTCCCGAAAGTCACCCTGCGGACTCGACCACGCTGCCTGCAGACGCAACTTCCACCCATCGGCTGCCGCGGCTGGTGTGACAGCACACAGCGTCGTG
>CALILB010000264.1 GCA_938016625.1 uncultured bacterium
GGCTTGATCGTCGTCCGCTATATCGACTTTGCGCAGCAGATGAGCCCCAACGCACCGCTCTTCCGGCTCTCCGACTTCACCCCGCTGCTCTGCCCGATCCAGATCCCGGAACGAGACCTGTCGAAGGTGCGTCTCGAGCAACGCGCCTACCTCACCTTCGAGGCGTGGCCCGATGAGCGCTTCGAGGCCTCGGTGCTGCGGATCAGCCCGGTGGTCGACGCCGCCACCGGCACCGTCAAGGTGACCCTCGAGGTCGACGCTCGCGGCCGGCTCCGTCCCGGGATGTTTGCGCGGGTCTTTGTCGAGACCGATACCCGGCCGGACACCCTCGTTATACCCAAGTCGGCCCTGTCGCTCGAAAGCCTCGGCGATACCGTCTATGTGGCAGCCAATGGTAAGGCCGACCGACGTGAGGTCGACCTCGGCTTCCGTGAGGGCGATTTCGTGGAGGCGCTGTCGGGTGTCGAAGAAGGCGAGCAGGTCGTGGTCGTGGGTCAGGACGGCCTCAGCGACGGCACCCCGATCCGCGTGCTGAGCGAGGAGGCCGACTACCAGTGACCCCCGCAAGCCCCCAAGCCCTCAAGCCCTCAAGCCCTCAAGCCCCTACGCCCCTAAGCCCCTACGCCCCTAAGCCATGGGCTGGCGGTGATCCGGCGCCCCCCGCATGAAACTCATCAGCTTCTCGATCCGCCGCCCGGTCAGCGTCTTCATCTTCGCCGTCGCCGCCGTCGTCTTCGGCATGGTGGCCTTCAACCGCCTAGCCACCGACCTGCTCCCCGACATCACCTACCCATCGCTGACCGTCCAGACTCGCTACGAGGGCGCCGCACCGGTCGAGGTCGAGAGCCTCATCACCCGGCCGGTGGAGAACGCCGTCGGCGTGGTCAACAACGTCGTGCGGGTGATCTCCAGCTCGCGCGCCGATGTCAGTGAGGTGACGCTCGAGTTTGGCTGGGACACCAACATGGACCTGGCGGCACTCGATGTCCGTGAGCGGCTGGATGTGCTCCAGCTGCCGGCCGACGCCGAGCGCCCGGTGCTGCTCCGCTACGATCCCTCGCTCGATCCGATCCTGCGTCTCGGGCTCGCCGGAGAGGAAGACCTGGTGCGGCTGCGCCTGCTTGCTGAAGAGCAGGTCAAGCGGGCGCTGGAGCGGATCGAGGGTGTGGCGGCGGTGGTGGTGAGCGGCGGTCTCGAGGAGGAGATCCAGGTGGCCCTCGACGAGCGCCGGCTGGCCAACCTGGGGTTGGAGCTGGACGACGTGCTCGAGCGGCTGGCACAGGAGAACATCAATCTCACCGGTGGCCGGCTGCGAGAGGGGCAGACCGAGTTTCTGGTGCGCACGGTCAACGAGTTCGAACGACCCGAGGACCTGCTCGAGGTGGTGAGCGACAGCACCCAGGGGGCGATCGTTCGGGTCGAAGATGTGGCCCTCGTCTACAAGGGACACAAGGAGCGGGAGATCATCACCCGCATCAACGGGCAGGAGAGTGTCGAGGTCGCGGTCTACAAGGAGGGCGGCACCAACACCGTGACCGTCTCCGACGCGGTACGTGAGGGCATCGACAGCCTGACGCCACAGCTCCAGGAGATCGATCCGGCCCTGGAGACAACCATCGTCACCGATCAGGCGCGCTATATCCGTCAGTCGGTCTCCGAGGTGCTGCGCACCGCGCTCTACGGCGGGATGCTGGCCATCCTGGTGCTGTTTCTGTTCTTGAGAAGCTGGAAGACGACCGTGATCATCGGCATCGCCATCCCCATCTCGGTGGTGGCGACCTTTTTTCTGATGTATGTGTCCGACATCTCGCTCAACATCATGTCGCTAGGGGGGCTCACCCTGGGCATCGGGCTGCTGGTCGACAACTCGATCGTGGTGCTCGAAGCCATTCAACGACGCCGAGACAAGGGGATGGGCGACGTGGAGGCGGCCGAGGCCGGCTCGAGTGAGGTGGCGCGGGCCGTCGTCGCCAGCACCCTGACCACCATCTGTGTGTTTGTCCCCATCGTCTTTGTCGAGGGGATCGCCGGACAGCTCTTTGGCGATCAGGCGCTGACCGTCACTTACTCCCTGGCCATCTCGCTGTTGGTGGCGCTGACCCTGATCCCGATGTTGGCGTCGCGGGACTTCGTGCCCGATATCGAAGAGGAGCGAGTTGGCGAGGGAAGGCGACGGTGGCCCCTGGTGGAGAAGATCGGCCAGGGGATCTTCTGGCTGGTTGTCGCCATTGCCCGCGGCGTCAAATGGCTGGTGGGAATCGTCGGTCGTGCTCTCGGCGCCGTGCTGGCCGTCCCGCTGGCACTCTTCAACCGGGCTTTCGAGGCCCTGTCCGCCGTCTACGACCGCCACCTTGCCTGGGTGCTGGCGCATCCTCTGGTCACCATCGGTATCGCCTTTGTGCTGCTGGCCGCAAGCCTCGCCTTCGTCCCCCGATTGGGCCGGGAGTTGGTCCCCGAGCTGATCCAGGGCGAGTTTTTTGTCAACACCGAGCTGCCACCGGGCACGCATCTCGACGTCACCCAGCGGCGCATGGCCGGACTCGAGCGGTTTGCCATGGATCTCGACGAAGTGACCA
>CALILB010000265.1 GCA_938016625.1 uncultured bacterium
TACCTATATCGAGAAGGAGACGAGCATCAACGAGGAGATCGACCGGTTGCGGCTGCGGGCCACAAAGGTCCTGTTCGAGCGCCGCGATGTCCTGATCGTCGCTTCGGTCTCCTGCATCTACGGTCTGGGCTCACCCGAGTCGTTCTACGGCATGCTCCATTTCTTCGACGTCGGCGACGACAGCGGTATGGATCGGGCCCTGCGCGCGCTCGTCGATATGCAGTACGAGCGTACGCAGATGGATCTCTTCCCGGGCAGCTTCCGCGCCCGTGGGGATGTGCTGGAGATCTTCCCGGCCTACGAGGAGACGGGTATCCGGGTGGCCTACTTCGGCGACGAGATCGAATCCATCTACCGCTTCGACATTCTGCGTGGAGACGCGCTGGAGGAGGCCGAGCGTATCGCCGTCTTCCCCAAGACCCACTATGTCACCACACGAGAGCGCCTCGAGAGTGCTTTGACCACCATTCCAAAAGAGCTCGAAGGGCGTCTCGACGAGCTCGAGCAGCACGAAAAACTGCTGGAGCGACAGCGGCTCGAGCAGCGGACCCGCTTCGATCTCGAGATGTTGCGCGAGGTGGGTTACTGCCATGGGATCGAGAACTATTCGCGTCATCTGACCGGGCGAGCACCCGGGGAGGCGCCGCCGACCCTGTTGGATTACCTGCCCGACGATCTCCTGCTGGTTGTCGACGAGAGCCACCAGACGATCCCCCAGGTTCGAGGTATGTACCACGGCGATCGCTCCCGCAAGCAGGTCCTGGTGGAGCACGGATTCCGTCTACCCAGTGCTCTGGACAACCGGCCTCTTACCTTCGAGGAGTTCGACCACAAGGTGGGGCAGAGAATCTACGTCTCGGCCACCCCGGCGCCGTGGGAGCTCGAGCGGACGGGTGGTGTCGTGGTCGAGCAGGTGGTGCGGCCCACTGGGCTGTTGGATCCGGTCATCGAGATCCGTCCCGCCCAGGGGCAGGTCGACGACCTGCTGGGCGAAATTCGCAAGGTGGTGGAGGCGGGGAATCGGGTACTGGTGACAACGCTGACCAAGCGCATGGCGGAAGAGCTCTCCCAGTATCTTCTCGAGCTCGGGATCCGGGTGCGCTATCTCCACAGCGACATAGACACCCTGGAGCGGGTAGAGATCGTCACGGCGCTGCGTCGTGGTGACTTCGACGTGCTGGTGGGTATCAACCTTTTGCGTGAAGGACTGGATCTGCCGGAGGTGGCGCTGGTGGCGATCCTGGATGCGGACAAAGAGGGCTTTCTGCGCAGCCAGACATCGCTGATCCAGACGGCGGGTCGAGCCGCGCGCAACGTCGAGGGCAAGGTCATCTTCTACGCCGACCGGCTCACCGATTCGATGCGACACGCCATCGACGAAACCGAGCGTCGGCAGGAACGCCAGGAGGCCTACAACAAGGAGTTCGGAATCGAGCCGCGAACCGTGCTCAAGGACATCCACAGCCCGCTGGTACAGATGAGCAACCTCGACTACTTTACGCCCGGGGGCCAGCGCCTGCTGGAGGTTGCCGAGGACCGCGGTCTGTCGCTGACGGACCGGATCAACGAGCTCGAAAAGCAGATGAAGGCGGCCGCTAAGCGTCTCGAGTTCGAGGAGGCCGCCGTCCTGCGCGACAAGCTGCGCGAACTGCGAGAGCTGCAGATCTACACTGGATAGCCAATGGTCGCGAGCGACAACCCCTCGTTGCGGGATCGTATCCGCGGTCTCCCGGATCGTCCGGGTATCTACATCTTCAAAGACTCCACGTCCAAGCCGCTCTATGTCGGCAAGGCGAAGTCGCTCCGCAAGCGCGCCGTCTCCTACCTCTCGGGCCCTCACGAGCCCCGCATCGAGGCCATGCTGGCCGAGGCCGACGACATCGAAATAGTCGTCACCGACACTGAGGCCGAAGCCCTGCTGTTGGAAAACAACTGGATCAAGAAAAGAAAGCCGCGATTCAACATTCTGCTACGGGACGACAAGACCTACCCCTACCTCAAGTTGACCATGGCCGATGACTATCCCCGGATAGCCTTCACCCGCAGGATAAGAAACGACGGCGGCGAGTCCTTTGGTCCCTATCTACCCGCCGGTCTGGCCCGCAAGGCGATCAAGCTGGTACAGAAGCTCTTTCAGATTCGGGTCTGTCGCATCGTGATCGACGGCTCGCTGCCTCGCCCCTGTTTGTACTACGACATGAAGCGCTGTCTGGGGCCATGCGTCGACGGTCTCACCAGCAGACAGGAGTACGACGAAGCGGTGGCCGAGGCCAGGCTTTTCCTCACCGGGCGCACCGATCAGCTGGCCCGCCGGCTGCGCTCGGAGATGGCGCAGGCCGCCGAGGCTCTCGAGTTCGAGCGGGCGGCGCGTGTTCGAGACGCCCTCACCGAGGTCGAGGCCGTGAGCCAGCGCCGCAAGCTCTCCTCGGTGCTGGGAGAAGATGTGGACATCTACGGCGTCAGGGTCCAGGGCGGCAACGCGGCCGTCGTGATCCTGGTGATGCGTCATGGGCAGATCCTGGATCGCCGTGAGCTGTTCTGGGAGGGAAGCGACTCGGTGACCGATCAAGGTCTGCTCTCCGAGCTGCTGCCCCAGATCTACGATCGCACCACCTTTGTCCCCAAGGAGATCCATCTGCCGGTGCCGGTCGACGGAGAGGGAGCACTCGTCGAGTGGTTGTCGGAGAAACGAGGTAAGAGGGTCTATGTCCGCTTTCCGTCCCGTGGGCCCAAAGCCGCCCGTGTAACTCTGGCGATGCGCAATGCCGAGCTCGCCCATCGACGCCGGTTTCGTCTGGGGGCGAAGGAGTCCGAGGCGGCCCGCGCCCTCGAGCAGCACCTCGGTCTGGCGGAGCCGCCGCGCAGAATAGAGGGTTTCGATATCTCCCACCTCCAGGGGGGCGACATGGTGGCCTCCATGGTGGTGTGGGAAGAGGGCAGGATGCGAAAACAGGAATACCGCAGCTTCAATGTCCGCGATCTCGAGGATCAGGACGATTTTGCCGCCCTGCAGCAGGC
>CALILB010000266.1 GCA_938016625.1 uncultured bacterium
TTTTGATGGCGAATCCTATCGCTGCTTGCCCGATTCGGTTGCAGATATGCCGCCGCAGACTTGCGGCAGCTCTCGGTGCCGCTTGAAGCGGCCGGCCTCCGTGCCGGCCGATCCGACGGCGGTCGCTAGCGGTTCTTTAAACGAGTTTTTCCGGTGGTAGTAGCGAGGGGGAAACACCCGTTCCCATTCCGAACACGGAAGTTAAGCCCCTCAGCGCCGATGGTACTGCACTGGAGACGGTGTGGGAGAGTAGGTCGCCGCCGGGAAGTTATTTCATAGACGGCCCTCGCAAACGCGAGGGCCGTTGCTTTTGGTTCGACCGGCCCGAATAACGGGCGGCCGCAACTCGAGATTACCTGCGTGCGGCCAGTGCGTAGGCGTCGAAGTATTTCTGCAGAGACGAAGCGGTCGAACCATACTGGTTGGGCCCGGCAAAGAAGTCCGCCACCACTTCTCGAGCTCGTGAGATCTCACGCAAGCGCGCGGGCGACTGCCGGTGGCGGGGGTCCGCCATCGTGAGGTCGAAGAGCTCCAGGGCGCGATAGAGGGCCTTTCTGGCGAGATGCGGATTGCGCCCGGTCCAGCGTGCGGCCCGGCTCACCTCACTCCCCACGTTTCCCAGCTGCTCGGCGAGCGTCAGCTCCCACCAGCGCCCAGCCGCCAGGTCGAGATGCTGTGTGGAGGTCACCGTCGGACCGCCCTCCCGACGACATCTGCTATGGCGGCACGCTTCGACGGATCGTCGACGCCACGGGACCGGTTGCCGAAGGAGGGCCGCAAGTTGATCATGGAGTCGAACTCCAGCCACTCCTCCTCAGCGAGATCCGGATAGAGGTTGATCCCCCACAGATCCTCTTGCCTT
Source organism: uncultured bacterium (assembly GCA_938016625.1). GTDB lineage: Bacteria > Acidobacteriota > Thermoanaerobaculia > Multivoradales > JAHEKO01 > M0029. Next base: position 863 of record CALILB010000266.1, read on the forward strand.
GCCCCTTCGGCCAGTAGCTCGGCCTCTTGATCCGCGTGCATGTCGGCGTCGAGCAGGACGATGCCACGCTGAAGATCGACGACTCCCTTGACCATGTCTCCGAACCGGCCTGCTGCCATCTGCCGGAGTTCGTCCAGCGTCACGGGATCCGATTCAGTAGCTCTTCTCATGGGCTCCGACGAGCATTCTAGTCGATCGCGGTCACTCCCACGGGCTGCGCACGAGCCCTGCTTGCAGTAGCCGGACAGGAATTTCCTTTTCGAGGGTCAAACTCGATGCTCCGGCGCAGGGTGCTCGGAGGTCTCTAGATTGATTGTTGAGCCGGTTTGGACCGCAGCCACCCGTTCCCATTCCGAACACGGAAGTTAAGCCCCTCAGCGCCGATGGTACTGCACTGGAGACGGTGTGGGAGAGTAGGTCGCCGCCGGGAAGTTTCTTCATAGACGGCCCTCGCAGATGCGGGGGCCGTTCTCTTTTGTCGACGAGAAGACTCGAACCGGGCTAAATGCCGGCCACGGCCTACGCTCGCGCCTACCGCGCCCGGCGGCCCGAGCGCACCGTTCTGTACCGGGCTCTGGCCCACCACTTTGATCGGTTCCTCCTGGCCTACGAAGAGCGCATTGAGCCCACCCACGGCTATCTGCCCACCGCATGAGATCGAGCTCCTCGACCAGATCGCTTGAGTCTCCCGCCGCCGCGATCCACCGCGTGACCTCGGCTCAACTATGCCCGGAAAACGCTTAATCCCCAGGGTTCAACACCACAATCGTCTCGGCCTGCCCCCGACAGGGGCCTAGGTTGCGGTCCAACCCGGCCAAGCACCTAATCTAGAGACCTCCGAGAACAAAACGCCGCAGCTCCGGGCTTGGCCCCCTAAAAGGAAATTCCTATCCGGCTTCCCGGCCGTCTACCACGTCCTTGCTCTCGTAACGGGAGATCACTTCGGTAGCCAGGCCGATACCGGCTTCCGCGTACATACTCCAGGCTGCTTCCGCGCCGGCCTCAATGAGCTCATCGACCTCGTCCTCGTGGCTGGCGACGGCAAACACTCTCGCATCTGGGTTGTTCTTGCGGACGCGCTTGAGGACACCCAGGTTCTCCTGCTGGCCCCTCAAAGCCAGAATCCAGACTTCAATCGGTGAAGCGATCGTATTCTCCCAGGTTCTGTCATCAGTCGCGTCGGCGCGAACCACGTTGCGGCCTTCGGCCTGGTGCTTGGCGACGACGTCGGGATCGCTGTCAATACCCATCAGGACGTCGCCGTGGCCCGGCGCCAGCTGGTCATACGCACCCGTGCCGAGTCGCCCCAAACCGATCACCAGAATCTTCGCGTCGCCGGTGTCAAGAGGCTCATCCTCGGACTCTGTCTCGAACCTCCGAACTGTTGGCCGCAAACGCTCGTAGATTAGACCTGCACGCATGTTGATCGGCGCGGCGATGGTGATGGTCATGGCCAGTGCTAGTGCGATCGTTACCAGCCAGTCCTCGGTCAGCCAGGCATTGGACACCGCGATCGTTCCGACGATTAGCCCGAACTCGCTGTAGTTGGCCAGCGTCAGCGACGAAAACGTCGCGGTTCGCGCGCGCATCTTGAAGCGCGTGAACAGAACGAAGAACAAGACGACCTTGAAGACGACCAGCACCGTCAGGAGCGAAGCGATCAGCACCGTCGAGAGGCTCAGGTCGCCCGACATGCCGATGCTCAGAAAGAAACCGACCAGCCACAAATCCTTGAAACTCAGCAGGCGCTTGGAAAGATCTCCCGCAAGCGGGTGAGCTGCCAGCATGGCGCCGACGATCAGGGCGCCGAGATCGCCCTTCACATCCACGGCATCGAACACGACATAGGCGCCAAAAGCCAGCACGATGCCGTAGAGAACCTGCAGTTCGCCGCTATGCCCGGCGTGACTCAGCAGGCGCATCAGCAGGTAGCGAGCCGGGATCAGCGCCAACAGGCCCAGTGCCCAGACCGACGGTAGCTGGCCGGTGGATGCAGCCAGGAACACGACCGCGAAGATGTCCTGCATGATCAGGACGCCTATGGCGGTCTGGCCGTACCCGGACTGGTACTCGCCCTTGTCCTCCAATGTCTTGACCGCGAAGACGGTGCTGGAGAAGCTCAACGCGAACCCGATCAACATCGCCGTGCCGATATCGATGCCGGCAAAGGCCTGGATGCCGGCCAGGCTCGTCCAGTAGAGCAAGGTCCCGAACACGGCGACAACGATCGCCATGTGCAGAGTCGTTCCCGCCCAGATCACCGGGCGCAAGAGCGAGCGCAGATCGAGCTTCAGACCGATGGTGAAGAGCAAGAGCGTGACGCCGAGATCGCCGATGGCACTCAGATGATCGTGGTCGTACACGCCGGAGAGATTCAGCACGAAGCCACACAGCAGGTAACCCACCATGGGCGGCAAACCAAGACGCGATGCCGCAATACCGGCGATGAGTGCGGGAATTATCCAGAGGAGGTCATTCATGGCTAGTCGCGCCCTGTTCCGCTCGCTCGAGCCGCGTCACCGGTCAGCCACTACCTCGACGGTCGACTGCGGTCTGGGTGTCCCGGAGTCTACTTCGCTGTAGATGGTGCGAGCACGTACCGAGAGTCGACCGGCTCGATAGCCCGCTCGACACCGGCGGATTGGCGACTCGGACTAAGTGAGAGAGCAGCGATTCCGGTTCGTGTCATAGGCCTCTCCATGTCGGTCGTGCACAAGGTCCTTGCGGCGTTGGTCCTCGAGGCGAGACTGGAAAACTTCACTGCCCTTGGGTTACCGTTGTTGCCCGTTCATCACCGACTTCGCCACTGCCCGGGCGGTGGCAAAGTAGGCGGCCGGTTTCCGTGCCGGCCGAACCAAGGTTCTTTTGAAACGAGTTTTTCCGGTGTTAGTAGCGAGGGGGAAACACCCGTTCCCATTCCGAACACGGAAGTTAAGCCCCTCAGCGCCGATGGTACTGCGCTGGCAACGGCGTGGGAGAGTAGGTCGCCGCCGGGGATTATTTCTTCAACGGCCCTCGGGACATCCCGAGGGCCGTTTTCTTGCTTCCCCTCTACCTCTACGTTCGGGTGGTAGCTCGTTCCCGCCCCGAAGCCGGGTCCCGGCGCTTCCGGGTGGCGAGGACAAACTCGTTTGTCCGGACGCTTACCTTGTTTTGCAGGGTCGAATCCCAAGGGCAAGCAAGCTTGCCCTTGCCACCCGGCGGGAATGCGGCCATTTCTGGACGGGAACCGGCTCGGTTCGCCTCCGGTGAGGGCCGAGGGGTGCGTTCGAGAGGCGGCGAGCCTCTCCCGTGCTAGCATTCGGAGCGGGCGGCGCCCGTGCCGGCCGCAGATTTTGGAGGAAGCCTCATGAAGATTCGGCCGCTCGCCGTATGCCTCGTTCTGACCGCCCTGCTCACCGGCAGCTTGTGGAGTGCCGGCCCCGCTGCCGCCGAGGGGTTGGAGATCACGCCGTTCGCCGGTTACCGTTTCGGCGGCCATTTCAGCGACCCCTACGGCTA
>CALILB010000267.1 GCA_938016625.1 uncultured bacterium
TTTGCGAAAGGATACGACCGTAGTAACCATGATCCCTCCCAAAGCTGAAGATGAGGTTGGCCTCGCGCTTGTGAGTCAAAGCCACGCGATGGTTGGCCTCGAAACGCGCAACGACTTCATCCAGACTCGTCTTCCGATTCAGGGCGATCTGGAACCAGATCGAGTGCATGTACTGGGTGTTGAGCTTGACGGCACTCGAAAAGAGATTGAGATCCATGCCCAGAGTCTGGAAAAGGCGAAAGGCATCGCGAGCGTGATGGGTGCCGAAGTCTTCGTCACCGTGTTTGCCCACGCTGGGGGCCGGAATGAATTTGTCGACCTGGGTGATGTCGTTGGCGCGTCGCATGCACACAAAGACACCACGCTCCAGGTCGTAGTCGCCACTTTCGGTTCCGGCGATCGTCTTGATCAACGTCGTTATGTTGTGGGTATTGCAGGAGACGATCTGGATAAACCGATCTTCACTGGCGTCCAGGGCCTCCTCGTTGATCCCCCGGGCATAAGGCTTGCCAAAACCGGACTCACTGCCTTGCGCCAGATAGCCCCGCGGACCGCTGACCTTCTCGTAGAAGAGCTCTTTGTTCTTGTTCCCCGCCGGGGTGCAGTCGATGACCACGGTGGCTCTCTCCAGAGCCTCCTCGGCCTCGAGGCTCACCTTGTGGCCCAGCTTCTCGAACGAGTCGACCCGATCGGTGTCGGTTGCGAGCTTTGCCCCCCGCTCCATGAGATGGTTGATCCGCGCCTTGTCGGAGGCCAGAGGTGTGCGCTTGTGAAAGGTCACCTCGTCGATATCCATGCGGTCCCGAAAGTCCGTGAACAGACCGATCAGGGGCTCACCGATGGTACCTGTGCCAACGATGTGGACAATTCTCTTCATGGCTCCCTCACTGGTTTAGAAGATTGGAATGATGCCGCCTCGATAAAGCCGGCTCTAGATCGTCAAAAGCCTAGCACACCGGCCGACCGTTTCCACCCGGCTCCGGCTCAATTTCCCGGCCCGCTGTCTCCCGGGCCGGGCTGCCGCTGGGCAAACTCGTCGAGCTCCGCCGGTACCTCGATCAGGGTCCGGGTCACCCCCGACTCGCAGACCTCGTTTTCGCACTCGTAGGTATAGACGTGCCAGTCCTCCCGGCGGCTGAATCCGCACAGTGTCTGGTAGGTGTCGCAGTTGCCACATTTGACAGAGATGTTGCGAATGTTGATCATTTGCAGCTCCGGTGTCATGTGGAGATTCTATTCCTGAAAGCCCCTAACCGATGAGCCCTGCTCCCAACCGCCCCCATTTCGGACCGAGACTGGCCGTCGTTGCCGCCCTGACGGCGCTGCTGGGTGGGGTTTTTGCCATCCGGCAGGCCAGCCCCCAGGAGCAGGCCGATCCCTCCTTGGGCTATCAGATGGAAGTCTCGGTCGACTACGTCCTGGTGCCGGTGGTCGTCCGCTCACCCAACGGATACGTCCAGGATCTGGAGGTCGACGATTTCCGCCTCTTCGTCGACGACCAGCCGGTGCCGATCACCAGCTTCGAACGTGGAGTCAACGCGCCGATCAGCGTCATGTTTCTCCAAGATCTGTCGGGCAGCATGGCCAACGGTCTGAAGATCGGTCTCAGCCGGCGCACGATCCACCGTTTTCTTACCGTCAGACGCCCTGCCGATCTCTTTGCCCTCGCCTCGTTTGCTCACGGCCGCACTGAGGTCGACGTGCCCTTCACCTCCGATCTCGAGCAGCTCCATGGTGCCATGGACTCCTGGGCGCCTTATGGCACCACCGCGCTTCACGACGCGGTCTCCTGGTTGCCGGAGATGACTCTCGAGATCACAAGCACAAAACGGGCTGCGGTGCTGATCTCGGATGGTGTCGACAACGCCAGCCAGATCGAAGCCCCCGATGCCCGTGAGCGGGTTCGACAGGCGGAGCTGCCGGTCTATGTCATGGCCCTCACCCTCGGTGCGGTCAACGAAACGCGGGCCGACGATGTCGAGTTGAGCGGCATCGCCAAGGATCTGGATGAGCTGGCCTACGCCACCGGAGGGAAACTCTTCTGGATCGCGAGCCAGGCCGCTGTGGACCGGGCTTGCGCGGTCATTTTCGCCGATCTCAGACAGCAATATGTCCTCGGTTTCTCCACCACCGCCGTGGGGCCGGTCGCCTATCGACAAATCCGGGTCGAGCTCCGAAAAAGCAAGAAAAAACATACACTTTCCTACCGTCGCGTCTATGAGGGAACCCCTGCCGAAGTAGCGCCCGCGCCCTCAATGTGAGAAAATAGGCGCTGTAATTCGAGATATCCCTTCACCACAGACCGGATCCCACGGTGGGACACCCCCGGTGTATCAGGAGGAGGTATACCCATGACAAAAAGAAGACAGTGGTTGGTAATCTGCGTAGCGTTGGCGATCGTGGCATCGGGATGCGCCAGCAAGAAGTACGTGAGCACAGAGGTGGGCGATGTCGAAACCCGGATGACCGAGCGGGTCGACGGAGTCGAGAGCCAGGTGGAGGCCAATCAGACTCGCCTGGACAAACACGAAAAAGAAATCGGCGAGGCCTCACAGACGGCGCAAGAGGCTCTCGATCGAGCCCTGGCAGCCGGCAAGCTCGCCGAAGGCAAGTTCCTCTACGAGACGCTGCTCACGGATGAGAACGTTCGATTCGAATTCAACCAGGCCGACCTCACCGAGCCGGCAATGGGGGAGCTCGACACGTTTGCCCAGAAGCTCGCGACCGACAACGCCAATGTGTTTATCGAGATTCAGGGTCACACCGACTCCACCGGAGACGAGGAATACAACCTCGGCCTGGGTGAACGGCGCGCGGAAGCGACACGCAGATACCTCAACATGAGCCATGGCGTGCCGCTTCACCGCATGTCGGTCATCTCCTACGGTGAGTCGGCCCCCATCGCCGACAACGGCACTCGCGAAGGCAGAAGCCTCAATCGGCGCATTGCGCTGGTCGTGCTCCAGTAAGCCACCGGACTCGCGATTGGGAGCTCCACTCGGTCGCCTCGATGGTCGACCAAACACCGGCCTCGCGGCTTCCCGCCGCGGGGCTTTTTCTTTCTTATGAGATCTTGGCACCGGCTTCGAGGAGGAGCCGGTGGATGGTATCGCCGTTGGCAATACCGGGTCGCAGGTAGGAGATATTCCCCGCCTTGTCGACCACCATCACCGTCGGCAGGGCGTAGATCTCGAGCTCTTCACCCAAGACCTCTTTGGTATCCAGAAGGACGGGGTAGGAAAATGGTCGCTCGCGTGCGTACTGCCGAACGATCGACTCGGGCTCGCCGAGATTGATGGCAAGAAACTGCACATTCGAGCCCTCGAGCTCGTAGTACAGATCCTCCATGA
>CALILB010000268.1 GCA_938016625.1 uncultured bacterium
GCCAAGATGGGTGGATTCTCCTTCCTGTACTCCTCGGTGAACTGCTTCGCCTCCTCGCTCTCCCACTCCAGCCCGTTGGCCTCCAGATACTCGTCGACGACCGCCCACGTCTCCTCCGAGTGCAAATAGGACTCTTCGGTCAAGAAGGCCGATCCGAAGTTGATGTGGATGACACCCCCCTGCTCGCCGAGTCTCTGAATCATCTCGTCATCCATGTTGCGCTCCCAACCCGGGGTGTAGCGACGGCAGGAGGAGTGGGAGGCGATAACCGGCGCCTGCGACTGTTCGAGGACCTGGTAAAAGGTCTTGTCCGTGACATGGGATATGTCGATCATGATCCCGAGTCGGTTCATTTCGTCGACCAATTCGCGGCCAAACGGGCTCAACCCACCCCACTCCTCTTCATCGGCGTAGGAGGAGTCGCAGATCAGATTGTTCTCACCATGTGTCAGCGTGATGTAGCGGATCCCCCGCTCATGGAAGTAGGCGAGGTTCCCCAGGTCGTCCTCGATCGCCGCGCCATTCTCGATCCCCGTGGGTAGTGAGATCAGACCCCGCTTCTTGTTGTCGCGCACCTCGGCTGGAGAGACCGCCGGCGCGAATTTGTCGGGCCAGTCCTGCGAGAAGGTTGCGACCAGATCGATCAACTGATCGGCGTAATCCCGCGCACCACCGTTCTCCTGGTAGGAGGCCGGAACATAGATCGACATGAAGGGCGCGTCGAGACCACCGGCGACGGCCCGCGGATAGTCGAAGTCACCCCCTTCCGTGCGCACCGAGATGTCCTCCATCTCGTCCATCAACCGGTAGGGCACGTCTATGTGGGTGTCGACAATGACCATTTCTTGCGCCAGTTGCTCGCTGCGTGCCTGGCGGTCATCGACCACCGGCGGCTCTTCACCACCTCGGCAGCCGGCCAAGGCAACGACCATAACGAGGGCGACCGTTGCAGTGTGCTTGATTGAGAATGTCGTGCTCAACTGTCTGTCTCCCCGATTGGTTGAAGGTCGGTCTGTCTTGGCAGCAGCAACCAGAGCCGCCCGGGGTGTTTCATGTGCCCGGCGATGTGCGCCGCGGTACGCCCGGGACCCCAGAATACGTCACCGCGAACGGGACCCCGAATCGCACCACCCGTGTCCTGGGCCACCATCAGCCGTCGAAAGGGTCGATCGGGTGCTAGGGGGTCTCCCGCCGGCGCCGAGGCGTCGACCCACACAGGGAGCCCCAGGGGCACAAAGGTAGGGTCGACCGCCAGCGACCGCTCCGGTGTGAGCACCACCCCCAGGCTCCCCACCGGTCCCTCCTCCTCGAGCTCGCGAAAAAATACAAAGGAGGCATTCTGGGCCAGCACCGCGGGCGCATCCTCCGGATTGGCCTCCAACCAGGCCCGGATGCTCTGCAGGGAGACCTCTTCCAGGGTCAAGACCCCCATGTCCACCAGCGCCCTGCCGATGGCAAAGTAGGGGTGGCCGTTCTGACCGGCGTAGCCGACCCTCAGAGATCCGCCATCCGCGAGCTCCACCCGTCCCGACCCCTGGATATGGAGAAAAAAGGCATCGTAGGGGTTGTCGACCCATACCAGCTCCAGCCCGCGGTCAGCGAGCCCCCCGCCCTCGATCTCGACCCGATCGTAGTAAGGGGTCAGGGCTCCGGCATCCACCCGGCCGGCAAGTCTCCGACCACGAAGGTCATCGCGAAAATCGCCGAGATCGACCGTCACCAGCTCTGGAGGACGACGGTAGAGGGGATACTTGAACTTCTCGGTCGGCCGCCGGCTGCCGGCGAGGGTCGGCTCGTAGTAGCCGGTAAACAGACCCTCCGGTTCGTCACGATTGCTGACGGCATAGGGACGGAGCGAGGACGCAAGCAGTGCCCGCAAGGCTTCCTCGTCACCCGGCGCGAGCTCCACCAGCTGCGCGCAGATACCGCGCCAATGCTCGGGGTTCAGGGCGGAGCTGAGGACATGCGTGCTGTCGGTGTCCGTCCAACCGCCCACGATTTCACAGGATCTTCGCAGCGCCGGGAGCGCCTCGGCCAGAAGATCTTCCTCCCAACCCGGCAGATCCGACAGCTCGACGGCCTCGAGCTCGATCCGATCCGGCTCGAGCACCACCGGTGGCTCCTCGGTGGGCAACATCTGTTCGAGACGGCCCAGTCGCCAAAGTGACCAAGCCGCGACGCCACCGGCCACCACCGCCACAAGCCCCAGCACCAACGCGAGCCGGCGCCAGTACGCGACACTTACGCGCTCAGACACAGCCGGAGTCTACAGTCTGTTTGTTAACCGGAAGCCAGCAGGGTCTTGACCAGCTCGGACTCGAGAAGCACCGTCCAGTCCACACCCCGGTAGTCGAGATAGAGGTAGGCGGCGCCGAGGACAATCAGGAAGAGAACAAACAGCTTGAAGCGTCGCTTGCGTCGGGCCTTGCGAGCCGACTGCGCCTTCCAGGGACCCTGCTGGTCGTCTTTGTCAGCCGCAGCTCCGCCCTCGTCTTCGTTCGACGCGACCAGAAACTCTGCGGTCTTGAGGGTATCGTGGTCCGAAGGCGTCATCGGTTCCTCGGGTATCTCCGCATCCGGTCCCAGAGCCTCGCGGGCCTCGGCTTCGAAGTCGAAGACCGCTCCGCCCTTTGCCAGCTGCTCCTCGACGACCCGGTGGATGACCTGACGGCTTTCATCATCCAGCTTGAGGTAACGGATACCCATCCCCGCGGGGCGATTGATCCCCTCTTCAGCACCGCGTGCCCAGACGACTTCGCCGATACCGTGCACCAATCTGCGTTCGTCGCCCAGCCAAATCTCGAAGATGAAGATCGATCCCGCGGGCTTGGGATCGTCGGTCTTGATGAAGATGCCCTTGAGCGAGAGGTTGGCTGCGTAGTCGATAAAGAAGCCGCCAAAGTGGTCGAACTTGAGGACCACCTGGCTGTCCACCGGTACTCGCTTGGACTCCAGCTTGACCATCTCCGGAGCGTTGCGAGGCGTATCCGTCGTGGACTCGATGAGATTCATCGCCCGCCTAACGTCATCATTGTCCGAACCGGCTGCCACGCTACGCTACCCCTTGGCGGTCTGCAGCGGAGTTTTTCACAGAGGACATTCGCCCACGAATCCTAACCGCCGATATACGACATCTCTATCCGCCGTGTCTCTTCGGTCTCGCTCGAGCGGATTTCGGAGTACCGATCTTCCCTCGCCGACCAGACCTGTCGAATGATCTCCTCCAGCTCCTTGTCGGTGGCGCCCTCTCGAATCGGCAACCGCAGATCGGTGCCGTTGACGGCAAACAGACAGGTGTAGATCCTGCCGTCCGCCGACAGACGCGCTCGGGTGCAATCGCCACAGAAGGCCCGAGTCACCGAGGTGATGACCCCAATCTCTCCACCGCCATCCCGATAGCGCCAGCGCTTGGCGACTTCCCCCAGGTACTCCGACTCCACCGGCTCGAGCGGCATTTCGGCATCGATCATCTCGATGATCTCGGCGCCGGTAACAACCTCATCCATACGCCAACCGTTGGTGGTTCCCACATCCATGTACTCGATGAATCGGGGAACGTAACCGCTACCTTTGAAGTGACGGGCAAAGTCCACGACCGTGTGCTCGTTGACGCCTCTCTTGACCACCGAGTTGACCTTGATCGGGGTCAGACCCGCCCGCGCCGCGGCCCCGATTCCATCCAGAACAGTGGCCACCGAGAAGTCGACGTCGTTCATCTCACGAAAAGCGTCTTCATCCAGCGAATCGAGGCTGACGGTCACTCTCGACAGACCCGCGGCCGCGAGCTCCCCCGCCTTCGCCGCCAAAAGCGAGCCGTTGGTGGTCATCACCAGCTCGATACCGGGGATCGCCGACAGTTGGCCGACAAGCACCGCGAGGTCCGTTCTCAACAACGGCTCGCCACCGGTCAATCTAATCTTCTCCACACCGAGACCGCGGAAGATCCGCGTCAGTCTGAAGATCTCTTCGAATGAGAGGATCTCGGAGCGCGGGAGAAACTGGAAGTCGTCGCCAAAGGCCTCGCGCGGCATGCAATACCGGCAGCGGAAGTTGCAGCGGTCGGTAACCGAGATTCGTAGATCCCGCGGGCTCCGCCCCAACCGGTCCTCGATTTCTTCCGGCTTCACGGCTCCAGTCTATCGAACGTCGTCGATTGCCATTTCGGGCCCGATTAAACCGATCCGTCCGGACAGTCAGGTGGATGAACAGCCTCTCGCTATGGGTGTAGAATCGAGTTGTCGAGACGTGACGTCATCCATCAATACAACCAGCAGGCTGAGGAGGATCTGATATGAGTCTTCTGAGCCGGGACGAGCTGAGGTCGATCGTGCAGGAGGCTCAGCCCCCGTCGGTCTCCATCTACCTTCCGACCCATCGTGCAGGCGCCGAGACCCAACAGGGGCCGATACGACTGAAAAACCTGCTACGACAGGCCGAGAGTCGGTTGGTGGCCCGGGGAACACCCGCGGAATCTATCGAGCGTGCTCTGGGACCCGTCCGCGCCCTGCTCAAGAACACGCCGTTCTGGCAGCACCAGGACCATGGCCTGGCAATATTCGCCGGCGCCGACTCGTTCCACCTGTATCGTCTGCCGCTGGCGGTCGAGGAGCTGGCCGTGGTGGGCGATCGGATTCATCTGACACCGCTGCTGCCCCTGCTCACTCGCAATGGGAGGTTCTTTGTCCTGGCTCTGAGCCAGAAACAAGCACGACTCTACGAGGCCACTCGCAACGAGATCCGGGAGCTCGATCTCGGAGACACTCCCGAGAGCCTCGCCGAAGCCGTCGGCCACGATTGGGAGCAGAAATCCCTCCAGTATCGGACCGGACAGACCTCGCCGGGCTCGGGCGGACGACGACGCGCCATCTACCACGGACATGGCTCGGGCGAGGAAGCGGACAAGAATGAGATTGCCAGATTCCTCCAGCAGGTCGACGTCGGCGTGCGCAAGCTGTTGAAAGATCCCCAGGAACCACTGGTGGTGGCATCGGTGGACTACTTGTTGGACATGTATCGGGATCTGAGCAAGGTTCCCGGCTTGGCGGACGAGGGCATACTGGGAAATCCCGATCATTCGAGCCCCGAGGAGCTCCGCGCCAAGGCGTGGCAGATCGTCAAGCCGCTCTTCCTGGCCTCGCAGAGCGAGTCGGCCGAGAGGTTTGCGGTGCTGGCTACCAAGGGCCTGGCCACCGACGATCTGGAAGCCGGTGTACTCGCCGCGGTCGACGGCAGGGTCGAGACCTTGTTCGTTCCCCTGGAGACCCACCGCTGGGGGCGTCTCGACTCCACCACCAGGGTGATCGATATCGCCCCCGAGCCGGGGGACGAGAGCGAAGATCTCCTGGATCGAGCCGCCGTCGAGACCTTTCTGCACGGCGGCACGGTCTACGCCGTCGACGAAGGAGGTCTACCCGGCACCGGTGTCCTGGCCGCCCTACTTCGCTACTGATGGCCCTAAACCCTTATCCTGCAAGGGTTGTGTGTTGATTCTTCATTGACCGGGGGGAATGTGTGGTGCTACAAGTGAGGGCATCCCGAACCGGGAGTGCGACTCGATGACCTGGATCCTCCTGGCCGAGCAAGAGGCCGCTACCTTCAAGCGAGTGAGGGCCGTATTGGCCTCTCACGGTTGGTTCCTCAAGACCGTGACCAGCAGAGAGCAGGCCTTCGACGTGGCGCTGGAGGAGCCGCCTCTCTTGGTGATGGTCGACGAGACTCTGCAAGGGGCGCAAGACATTGTCCAGGCTTTCGCCAAGGCCAGCGGTGGCCCCGGCGTCATCCTCGTCGGGGAGGGGCACGACGAACAGACCGAAGCCGGATCCTCGTCGCGAGCCGATGCTGTCTTGCCCCGATCTTTCCGCTCCCAGGAGCTCGTGGATCTCGTCCGCGACCGGCTCGGTACCTTTGGCTCGGCCAACCTGGCTCTCGGCGCCCCGGCGCAGGGGCGCAAGTTCACCACCGAGGAGATCTTCGGCGACCTCCTGGATGATTTCCTCGGTCCCGAAGAAGAGAGTCCGGAAGCCGAGGTAAAAGTCCGGGAGACCACGGATCGCCCGCCCGCAACGGCTCCGCCGACGCCACCTCCACCGCCACCGGCTGTGAACAGCAAGCCGACCCTCCCACCTCCACAACCGGCACCCGAGTCGCGTATCAAGACAGACAGAGACCTCGACGACACCCTGGCCGGCGTGTTGGCCGAAACCGATCCCGGTCTCGATCTCCGATTTGCGGGCGCCCTGGAGCCGGACAGCGCGGCCAAAGAGGTCGACGCGCTGCTCACCAAGACGTTGCGGGATCTGGACATCAGCGAGTTCTCGGGTGTCGTTGGGGCCACTCCCGCCGCCGAGCCTCTTCCAGCCACCCAGCCAACGATGCCCGACCCGGCCCCGGAGCCGACGCCTCCCGCTGCGGTGGTCATGGCCGGTCCACCCGCGCCGGAACAGCAGAGGATTGGTGAGTATCTACTAGAGGAGAAGATCGGGGTCGGCGGCATGGCGGAGGTTTGGATGGCCCGACGGCTCGGCGTCGAAGGCTTCGAGAAGCGGGTGGCGATCAAGAAGATTCTCTCCGATCCGGCCGACGATCAGGCCTTTATCGACATGTTCATCGACGAGGCCAAGCTCGCCGCCCAGCTCACCCACAACAACATCACACATATCTACGAGCTGGGTCGGAGCGGCTCCGACTACTTCATCGCCATGGAGTATGTCGAGGGTGCGGACCTGCGAAAAATTCTCAACGCCGTCCGCAAACAGGGCAAGACGGTGCCCGCGATACTCGCTTTGCTGATAACCGCAAAGATAGCGGCGGCCCTCGACTATGCCCACCGCAAAAAGGACCTCAACGACAACCTCCTGGGGTTGGTGCACCGGGATGTCTCGCCCCGCAATGTCCTCATCAGCCGTGAGGGCGACGTAAAGCTTTGCGACTTCGGAGTCGCCAAGGCCACATCCAAAGTGGCCACGACCCAGAAGGGCGCGCTCAAGGGCAAGCTCCCCTACATGTCGCCCGAGCAGGCTTGGGGCAAAGCCGTCGACTCACGCTCCGACATCTTCTCGGCAGGAACCTTGCTGTTCGAGATGCTCACCGGTGAACGTCTGTTCGATGGCGACAGCGAGCTCGCCATTCTGGAAGCCGTGCGCGACTGCGAGATCGGTGCCCGTCTGGACGACCACCCCGACATTCCGTCCCCGCTGCGAGCCGTTCTGCTCGAGGCCCTGGCCAAGAGTCCCGACGACCGCTATCAGCTGGCCGGCGATCTGCAGGTCGAGATCAAGGAGCTGCTGCGGCGGATGAAATCCAAGCCGGGAGACAGCGAGCTGGCGGCCTTTATCCAGGAGATTCTGCAGAACGGAGGAGGCACCGCTGAGGACTCCGGTCTTCTACCGCAGCAGAGCCCGCTCGAGAAGCTGACCCGACCGGCCGACCCCAACCAGGTCGGGAACCGGCTGCAAGACGATCTCGAAACAAACGCCTCGATCCTCGACCCCAACGCCGAGGAGCCGGGAACATGGCCCAGCTGGGTGCCGTGGGCGGTCACCGCCGTCTTTCTGGTATTGGCTTTTGGTGCCATCGCCTGGTGGAGTTTCCGGCCGCCGCGACAACCCGGCCCGACCGAACCCGGCGTCGAATCGATGGGCGTCGACCGGCAACTCATCCGACCGCCGTTCGAGACCGGTGGAGCCTTTCATGCCACTGGACAAAGCGGCGCGGGCAGGGCGACTCCTGTACCACCGGATACCACCCGGGCCGCACCACCGGCCGCGCCTTCAGCCGCGGAGCCGGAATCGACCCCTGCCGCGGAAGAGCCGATAGCCAATCCACCGGACTTCGAAGGCGATGCCGAGCTGCAGCGGCAGTTCGAGGCGGAGCTACGGAGAGTCGAGGAGCTCCTCGCCGCCTCACCGCTGAATGGCAACAATGGAGACAGCGTCGCCCAAGCGGAGGAACCGGTAGCGGAACCGGAGCCGGAGGCCGAGCAGAGCCCTCAGCAACGGACCGCTCCGGATACCCCTTACGATTCTCCACCCGTGACCGTGGCGGACACCGCGGCGCTCGAGCCGGTCGTCGAGCGATCCGCTGACACAGCCTCGGTCGCTGCCCCGGCCACCGATGGTGAGTCGCAACCCGTCCCGGCGACAATCGCAGTCCCCGCCTCGATTCCGCCCCCGAAGTCACCCGCAGCAAGCGAAATCGCCACTCCTGCGTCGTCGACGGTCTTGGCCCGCTCGGGGGTGGCCAAGATCCAGACCGGTCAGGACATGACCGTGCCACCCGACCCCGAACCCAGACCGACGGTGAAGCTCGGAGATCTGGTCGAACCCGGTCCGGGGGTGGTCCCACCCGCTCCGCTGGAGATCGTCCGGCCACAGTATCCGCCGTTGGCGAGAAGGCTCGGCGTCCAGGGAACGGTTCGCATGTCGGTGCTGGTCGACGAGGAGGGCAGGGTGACCGAGACCCGGCTGCTCGAAGGAGTGCCGCGAAAGGTCGGTATCAACGAAGCCGCCTTGGCCGCCGCCGCCAAGGCGAGATTCAGCCCAGCGATCAAGGACGGCACGCGGGTGAAGATGTGGTACGAAATGGTCAGCCGATTCGAGCAGTAGGTGCCCTTGGGAGGAGCCGATGAGCCTCAGTGACGAGCAACGACACTTCTACGAACAGACTCTGGATGTCACCAGGCAGGAGATCGCTGACCTGGACCGGCAGATAGAGGCGGAGCTCGCCAAGGTCAAGGAGACTCTGAAGGACCTGCAAAAGGCCAAGAAAGCAGCTTTCCAGATGTACGACGCCGCCTGTCTCCGACTCGGCATCCCCAATGATCTGGAAGGGACGGAAGGCGAGCCTGCCAGCGAATAGAACGGCTGATTCCCCGCCTGGCAGCCGCGAAGAAACTCGAAGCGGTTGACTTCACCACCGAGTTCGCGTTTTACTTCTCTCGACGGGAAGCTTCTTTCGAGCGAGGTGCCCCATGTCCGAGACAATCCATCAAGTCGAGTACTACCACGCCACCGTTCACGACAAGCCTGGCGAGGCCTACCACATGCTGTCGGAGATCTCCGGATCGGGCGTCAGCCTGATGGCCTTCAACGCCGTGCCGGCGGGGCAGGATCGAACGCAGCTCGTCCTCTTCCCTCAAAATCCGGAAAAGCTCGTGCAGGTCGCCGGCAAGACCGGCATCGTTCTGTCGGGACCTCACCAGGCGTTCTTGATCCAGGGCGATGACGAGCTCGGAGCCCTGGCCCAGATTCACCGCCGCCTCTTCGACGCCAAGGTCAACGTCTTCGCCTCGAGCGGTGTCGCCGACGGACGTGGCGGCTTTGGTTATGTCGTCTATGTGCGGACGGAGGACGTGGACAAGGCCGCACTGGCACTAGGGGTCTGAGAACCGTCGGATCCCCTCCTCGAAACAGATCCGTTTGGCTTCCACAAACTCATCCACCATCAGGGCGCGGTCGATCTCGGGATAGCGACCCGCTCGAGTCACCACCAGTCCGGCCGGCCGGTACTGGGCCATGAGGTTGACAAAGGTGTCGGGAGAGATCTCCCGCGCCAGATACCTCATGATCTGTCGCGTCCCCGCCAGCCCGCGCGGCATCACCAGATGACGTATCAATACCCCCCTGAGGGCCACACCATCCTCGTCCACAACGAGCTCTCCCACCTGGCGGTGCATCTCCCTTATAGCCTCGCGGGCCCGCTCGGGGTAGTCCTCGGCCATCACCAAGCGCTTGGCCACAGCACCTTCCCAGAACTTGAAGTCGGGCATGTAGATGTCTACGACTCCGTCCAGCAGCGCCAATGACTCGGGGCAGTCGTAGCCCGAGGTGTTGTAGACAAGCGGCAATCTCAACCCCTGCTGCACCGCTGCCAGGAGCGCCTCCAGCAGCTGGGGCACGACGTGCTCGGGGGTGACGAAATTGATGTTGTGGCAGCCGGCTTCCTGCAGCTCCAACATCAGCATCGCGATCTGGTCGGCCGTCAGCGGCCGGCCTTGTCCACCCCAGGAGATGTCCGAGTTCTGACAGAAGACACAGCGCAAATTGCAGCCGCTGAAGAAAATGGTCCCCGAGCCCCTCCGCCCACGCAAACAGTCCTCCTCGCCATGGTGTGGAAAGGCACTAGCCACCGCCGCCAGACGGCCCGAGCGACAGGCCCCGATCTCGTCTTGCAGACGATCGACACCACAGTCTCGTGGGCAGGCCCGACAGGGTGTCAGCAGTCGTAGGCCACGAGCCACTCGCCGCTCGAGCTCGCCCGACTCCCAGGTGTCCAGATAGGCCGGCCGGAAGTCGGACCGCGAGCGGACAAAGCCCTCTTTGCTGGCATCCTTGTCTCTCATCCCTGGCTTGAAGATACTCCGCCCAGCGCCGTTTCGCCACACCCACCGGTGCTTTTTTGGCGTCCGACTTCGTACTCCCCAGAGGACACGGTTTTGAATAATCCAGGATTTTGGAGAGACTGACTCTCGGAAACCGGACAAAGAGGTCTGATGGGGCACCGGACAGCTGGCAAAAGAGATTGGCACAGGAATTGCTAGAGATACTTCTGTCCTACCGAGCAAGCTGCGATGAAAACACCTGCCTAAAACCTCCCCTCCCTCAGCATTGCCCACCCGGTGCCGGCAGCCTGCTCAGCTGGCCGGCACCGCTAACCCTCCCTTGCACGACGCTTGCTACACTGCTTTGCCGGGGGTATAAGGCCAACCTGAACCCCTCTTTCTGCGTACCAGCACACACGAAGGGTGACTCATGGCTCACCGTTGGCCTCACTCTGCCCATCTGTTGTTTGCCTTTGGCCTGGCCGCTTTCCTGATCGCGGGCCTGTCCATAGCGGACATGTTTCTGCCGCG
>CALILB010000269.1 GCA_938016625.1 uncultured bacterium
AGAAGTCCTGCTCTGGGTCTCCAGAGACCCGCCGCCAGAACCGCGACGGGTACTGTCCAGATGAGCTGCTCGAACATGGCCTGGTTCCGGACCGGTTCGTCCTACAGTGGGCCCGCCCCTCTACGAACGGATGGGAGCTTACCGCTGAGCAGTCTCAAAGTCGTTTCCACAACGCTGCGCAGCGGTCCGACGTCCGCCCGGCCCTGACCCGCAATCTCGAAGGCCGTCCCGTGATCGACTGAGGTCCTCAGGATCGGCAGCCCCAGGGTCCAATTGGTGGTGCTGCCAAACGCCGCCGTCTTGACCGCTATCAGGCCCTGGTCGTGATAGAGCGCCAGCACCCAATCGAACTCTCCCCGTCGGGCACGAGCAAACAGCGAGTCGGCGCTCACGGGTCCGTGCACATCCAGACCGTGGGCGCGAGCCGTGGCCACGGCCGGAGCGATGATGGCCTGATCCTCTTCTCCCAGGAGACCGTCCTCGCCGGCGTGAGGGTTGAGACCGGCCACCGCGATCGAGCCCTTGGAGTGTCTCGCGATGAGCTCCAGCGCGTCGACGATTGCCGCCTGATCGACCGCCGCTATGGCCTCGGTCAGCGGCAGATGGGTGGTCAACAGCGCCACCTGCATGTCGGTGGTGAGAAAGGTCATCAGATAGTCCCGGCCGTAGCGCTCGAGACCACAGGCGGTGGCCAGATAGTCGGTGTGGCCGCGGAAATCAGGCTGGTGGTGCTGCGCGATAGAGGACTTGCTGACCGGGCCGGTAATAAGGGCATCGACCTGGCTCGCGTGCGCCATGGCGATGGCCGAATCCAAGGCCGCCAGGGCCCCGGCGGCGTCCGCGGGGGTCGACCACCCGGGCTTGACCGTGCGCTTCCGGCCGACCGGGTCGAGCACCGGAATCCGCCCACGGTCGAGCTCTTGCAGCTGGTTTCTGTCGGGGATGCCCTCGAGAAAGGAGAGCCGGTCCCACCAGTCCCCGGGGACACTCTTCCGAAGCGCCGCCAGCGCCGCGCGCTCGCCTACCAGCAGTGGATACCACCGGCAGTCGCCCTTTCCTTCGGCGGCCAGAAGCTTGATGGCGATCTCCGGCCCGATGCCCGCAGGCTCTCCCTGCGTCAGCGCCACGACCGGCACGTCAGACCCGGGTTTCACTTGAATGAGAGAGGGTCAACGGGGACGTTTGCCCCGCTTGCGCAGCTCCTCTTCCTTGTACATATAACGGATGTTGTGTTTTGGAATCAGCAGATTCGGCTCTTTTTGCCGATTGAACTTGATCGATGCCTTGTCGTACCACTCGATCCAACCACGCAGCTCCTCGTCGTTGGTGAGGACCACCACCATCGGTGTGCGAGCCGCCATCTGCTTGAGGTAGTAGAACTCCTCCGCATTGGTCTGCTCGGGCGGCGCCTGCTTGCGCCGCATCGACCGCGCCTGCCCGTCCTTCTTGTCCGGCCTCTCGGGGCGAATCAGCTTTCGTTGGTTGGTCATCCGATTCCTAACTTGTCGCTGGGGCCGCCGCGCCACGTTTGGCCGGTGCCGGGTATTGATCGTTCTCATAGGCCAGACAACACAAGAGCCTGCCGCACTGCCCAGAGATCTTCGAGGGGTTGAGGCTCAGATTCTGGCGCTTGGCCATCTGGATAGAGATCGGTTTGAAGTCCTTGAGCCACGTCGAGCAGCAGAGTGTCCGCCCACAGACCCCCACACCACCCAGAAGACCGGCCTCGTCGCGCGCTCCTATCTGCATCATCTTGATCTTGGCCGAAAAGCGCCTCGACATGTCCCGCACCAGCCGTCTGAAGTCGACCCGCCCTTCGGCGGTGAAGTAGACCGTCGCCTTCCGACTGTCCAGACCAAAGTCCACGCGCGTCACTTTCATTTGCAGTCCCAGATTGGTCGCTCGCTCCTGACAGAACCTCTTGGCCGCCACCTCGTTGTCCATCTTCTTCTCATTAGCCGCGGAGTCGGCCTCATCCGCCTGCCGAATGATGGGCCGCGCAGTCGACTTCTGACACGGCTTGAAGACCGGCATCGGAGACTGCTCCACCTGGCCGAACGCCGGTCCGGCTTCGAAATCCACGATGACGCTGTCTCCCTTGGCGAAGAGCTTCCCTCTAGTGGCGCAGAGGGTCAGATTTGTTTCTTCACCAAACCGAACACCGACGAAGTTACCCTCGACGGCTGTCGAAATTCCTGCGTAACTGCAACCCTGACATCCGGACATATCTCTCCCGGTTTCTCGTGCACGACGGATACCAGATTCAGAATAGTTTGGTTCATGGTCCACACTCACACTCTCGGCTAGCCCTTTGGGCCTCGAGACGGGGACAGGAACCTTGGCTCAGACTATCTGGCGCCATTATGGCAACGGCCCTGAGCGATGTCAACGCGATGAGAAGGGTCTAGCCGCGGGTGAGGATTCGCTTGCCGATGTCGCGCCGCAGGTACTTGCTCGGCCAGTGGATCTCGCCGGCAGCGTCGTAGGCCCGCTTGAGAGCATCGCGGAGCTCCGGCCCGGTGGCACAGACGTTGAGCACGCGACCGCCGGCGCTGACCACTTTGCCTTCCATGGTCGCCGTACCGGCGTGGAAGACCTCTACCCCCTCGTGCTCCCTGGCCTTGTCGATCCCCGAGATCGGCTCCCCCATCTTGGGGGTTCCCGGGTAGCTGACGCTGGCCAACACGATGCAGGCCGCCGCCTCCTTGCGGAAGTGGAGCCGCTGGCCATCGAAGTTACCGGCCGCGCCCGCGGCCAAGACCGGCAGCAGATCGTCCTCCAGACGCAACATCAGGGGCTGGGTCTCTGGATCCCCAAAACGCACATTGAATTCCAGGACTTTGACGCTATCTTTGCTCACCATGAGGCCGGCATAGAGGACCCCGACAAAGGTGCGGTTCTCTTCTGCCAGACCTTCGATCATCGGCCGCATCACCTTGTCCAGGATGCCCTTGCCCAGATCGACATTGAGCACTCCGGCCGGGCTGTGGGCGCCCATCCCGCCGGTGTTCGGCCCGGTGTCGTCCTCACCGATCCGTTTGTAGTCCTTGCTGGCTACAAACGGGATGAGACGCTTGCCGTCACTCAAGGCAATGGCGGAAACCTCCTCACCCTCGAGGCACTCCTCGACGACGACCCGATCGCCGCTGGCGCCGAAACGGCGCTCGTCGAAGAACATCTTCAGCGCTTTGTCGAGCTCTTCATCGTCTTTGGGGATCAAGACACCCTTGCCGGCGGCCAACCCGTCCGCCTTGAGCACAACCGGGTAGCCGAACTTCCGGGCCGCCTTGGCCGCCTCGTCGCTATCGTGGGCGACGACAAACTCCGCGGTGGGAATTCCGTGCCGCTCCATGAAGGTCTTTGCAAAGACCTTGCTTCCCTCGAGCTCGGCCGCCCGTTTGCGGGGCCCAAAGACGGGGAGCCCTCGGCGGGTGAACTCGTCGGCAATACCCAGCGTCAGCGGCATCTCCGGACCCACTACCGTGAGATCGATCTTCAGCTCGGCCGCAAAATCGGCCAGCTTCTGGATCTCGTCCGCGGCCACCGGTACCAGGTCCGCCACCTCTCCAATCCCCGGATTCCCCGGTGCACAGAACAGCTCCCCGAGAAGCGGGCTCTGACGGAGCTTCCAACACATCGCGTGCTCTCTGCCGCCACCGCCGACAACCAGTACCTTCATGCCTCACCTCTCTCCAATGCCGTCACCGCGGACACCGTCATGACATCGAGGATGTCCCTGGCGGAGCATCCTCGAGATAGATCGTTGATGGGTCCGTCGAGCCCCTGCAGCAGCGGCCCGACTGCCCGTGCTCCCGCCAAACGCTCGGTGAGCTTGTAGGCGATGTTACCGGCATCCAGATCCGGGAAGACCAGCACATTTGCCCGCCCGGCCACTGGACTGCCGGGCGCTTTCCGCCCGGCGACCTCCGGCTCGAGGGCCGCATCTCCCTGAAGCTCACCGTCCACTGCGAACTTTACCTCTCGCCGGTGCAAAATCTCCAGGGCTCGGCGGACTTTTTCGACCCTTGGATGATCGGCGCTCCCCTTGGTCGAAAAGGAGAGAAGCGCCACCCGCGGCTCCTCCTCGAGCAGTATCCGGCAGCTCTCGGCTGCCGCTTCTGCGATATCCGCCAGCCCCTCGGCGTCGGGATCGGGTACCACGCCGCCGTCGCTGTAGATCAGACGGCGCCCATCGGGGAAGGCCATCAGAAAGCAGGAGGAAACCATCTTGAGCCCTGGACGCATACCCACCGTGCGCAGGGCCACCCTCAACACCTCGGCCGTGGTGGCGACCGCTCCCAGGACCGCTCCATCCAACCGACCCGAGTCCACCAGTAGACCCGCGTAATAGAGCGGGTTCAAGCTACAGCGCTCGATCTCGTCTTCGGCGATACCCCGCGGCCTCAGATATGCGGCCAGACGCTTCTTCAGATTCTCGATCTCGGGATCGTCGGCCGGGTCGTGAACCTCGATATCGTTGGGCAGGCCTGCCTCCTCGGCGGCCGCGACCGCTCTGGATCGCGAGCCGATGAGATGGGGCCGGCAGACACCCGACCTCTCCGCCTTCAGTGCGGCCTCGAGCACCCGCGGATCCTCACTTTCGGGCAAGCCGATGCGCAGTGAGCACCCACGCACTCGGCGGTAGAGAGATGCAAGAGGATCGGACACCAGCCTCTCAGGAAGCGGGGGCGTGGAGAGCCGCAAGCTTTCTGACCCGTTCTTCGACCTCTTCGATCACATAGTCAGGGGTGGAAGCTCCCGCCGTCACCCCCACGGTCTCGACCTCTTCGAGCCACTCGGGCTCGACATCCTCGGGGCTGTGCACCAGATATGAGGGCTTGTGCTCTCGGCAGAGCTCCCATAAGTGCCGGGTATTGGCGCTCTGGGTGCCGCCGATCACCAAGATCAGCCCCACCTCCGGATCGCTGCACAGCTCCCGGGCCGCGTCCTGATTCTCCTTGGTGGCGTAGCAAATCGTGTCGGCGCGCTCGGCCTTGCGGGCCTTGGACTCGATATACCGCACAACGTTCTCGTACTCTTCGGCATTGAGGGTGGTCTGAAAGAGGATCTTGAGCTCGGAGTAGCTCCCCCAGTCGACCCGCTCGGCCTCCTCGAGTGTGGTGAGGATGTGGAAGGTCTCCGGATCGCGGTCGTGGGTATAGCCGATGACCTCCCTGTGATGGGGCTCACCGATAAAGACCAGGTGCCCACCCCGAGCCACCGCCCGATCGGCCTCCTCGTGGATGTCGTAGACAAAGGGACAGGTGGTGTCCAGTACCTTCAGACCCCGGTCCTGTGCCGTCGCGTGGAAGGAGGGCGGTACACCATGGGCGGAGAAGACGATGGTCCCCGACGCCGCCTCATCGAGCGAATCGATGGTCGGCACGCCGAGACTCTCCATCTCGTCCACCACCCGCTCGTTGTGGACCACCTGCCCGAGGATCTGCCCATCCCGGCCACCCGTCTCGGCAAACTTCTTCACCTTCTTATCGGCAATGCGTACACCGGCGCAAAAGCCGTATTTCTCCGCACGTTTGATTTTCATCAATTCCTCGTTGGCGATTCTAGCAGTCCGTTGAACCGTGGCGAGAAGTGCACGCCGCCGTCCTCGAAACAGGGCGAATCCGGCCTGTTCTGCCGATTCCAATTGCCGATTCACCGTCAAGACAGGGGTCGGAGCACCGCTGGCATCGAGGTTGCTCTACACGCTACCAGGATGAACGTTGATCACATGTGAGAGGAGGTCGCCATGCGCAA
>CALILB010000270.1 GCA_938016625.1 uncultured bacterium
GCGTAGTCGCGATTGATCTCCTGCGCGATCTCGTCGATCCGACTCTGGAGGTCGCTCTCCGAGATCAACGTGCTCGGTGTGGGCATGGATCCTGTGGCTGGCATGGAGCGAAGTCTAGCAAGCTAGAGGAGCCCGTCGTCGGCGAGCAGCGCGGTGAGGAGGCGCTCGATCTTACCGGCCGATGCGCGACTCATTTTCAGCACATCTTCGTGGTCCATCGGCTCGTCGACCACACCGGAGCCGAGGTTTGTCACCAGCGACAGACAGAGGCAGCGCATCCCCATCTGCTTAGCGGCGATCACCTCGAGGACCGTGGACATTCCGACCAGGTCGGCGCCCAGGGTGCGCAACATCCGGACCTCGGCGGGTGTCTCGTAGCTGGGTCCGGGGACGGCCGCATAGACCCCCTCCGCGAGGTCGATCCCCTGTTGCTCGCCAATCGACCTGGCCAGGGAGCGAAGTTCCGGGTCGTAGGCCCTCGACAGGTCGGGAAACCGAGGTCCCCACTCCCGTGGCAGCTCGCCACGCAATGGATTGAGGAGGATTAGATTCAGGTGGTCCCGGATGAGGACCAGATCGCCCGGATTCTGGTCCGGGTGCAGACCGCCGGCGGCATTGGTCATGACCAGAACACGGGCCCCGAGCAGGGCGCCGAGACGGATGGCAAAGACGGTCTGATGGGCGTTGTAACCCTGGTAGGAGTGGAGCCGGCCCTTCTGGTAGAGCACCGGGCGCTCGGGTCGGGGCAGGAGGAGCTCGGTCTCGTGTGGGTGTCCCGACACCTCGTGGACATCGAAGGGCAACCACTCGGAGAGCGGTAGACGGTGTTTTGCGGTTCCCAGATCGACGGCGAGACCGGAGCCGGAGACCACCACGATTTCGGGGCGGGGCCAACCCAGCTCGTCCCATTTTCCGACGGCACGCTCGAGCCCGCCGTGAATCTCTTTCATCGGCCCCGATCGTAGCAGGGTCGGACATGAGGGGACGAAATCAGGTATCGTTTCGCCACAGTCTGTCAATGCGGAGGGGATCAATGTCGGAGTTGGAAACACAGATCGAGAACCGGCGGCGCAAGAGGGAGGCGCTGGTCGAACAGGGTGTCGATCCCTATCCCACCCGCTACGAATTCGATCTGGAGCCGTCACAGGTCCTCGAGCGGTTCGGCGAGCGGTCGGCCGAGGAGCTCGAGGCGGAAGAGCAGCGGCTCAAGGTACCGGGCCGGGTACGCGCCCTGCGCAAGCATGGCAAGACCTCGTTTGTCGATCTTCACGACGGGCAGAGCAAGCTGCAAGTGATGATCCGGCGACCGCAGCTGGACGAGGCGGCCGAGGCCGTTCTGGAGAACCTCGATCTGGGAGATTTCCTGGGCGTGGACGGCCAGCTCATCCGCACCAGGACCGGTGAGCTGACCGTGGCTGCCGACGACCTGGTGATGCTCTCCAAATCGCTCCGGCCGCTGCCGGAGAAGTGGCATGGACTGGCCGACGTGGAGGCCCGCTACCGCCGGCGCTATCTCGACCTCATCGTCAACCCCGAGCCGCGACAGGTCTTCGAGATCCGGGCGGCCCTGGTGCGAGGTATGAGGAGTTTTCTCGACGCCCATGGGTTTCTCGAAGTAGAGACACCGATGATGCAGGCGATTGCCGGGGGTGCGGCGGCCCGCCCGTTTGCCACCCACCACAACGCCCTCGATATCGATCTCTACTTGCGGATTGCGCCGGAGCTCTACCTCAAGCGCCTGCTGGTCGGCGGTCTTCACCGGGTCTACGAGATCAATCGGAATTTTCGCAACGAGGGGATATCGACCCAGCACAACCCCGAGTTCACCATGCTCGAGTTCTACTGGGCCTACTCCGACTACCGCCAGTTGATGGACTTTACCGAGAAGCTCCTGGTTGGGCTGGCGAACGACATCCACGGGGAACCGGCCATCACCTGGCAGGGCGCGAGACTGAATCTGGAGCCTCCCTGGCCCCGCTACTCGATCAAACAGGCGATCTCGCACTTTGCCGGCATCGACGAGTCACGACTCGACCATGTGGCCGACCTGGCGGCGATTTTCGACGAACGGAAGATTGCACTGCCCACCATCGTCAAGGAGACGTCGCATCCGGTTCTGCAAAGTGGGTCGCGGAGCAAATACGAGAAAGAGCATGCGCAGACCGAGATTCCGGGGGATTGGTACGGCCGTTTCCTGATGGAGCTGTTCGAGGAGACCGTCGAGGAGAAGCTGCAGGAGCCGACCTTCATCCTCGACTATCCGATTGCGGTCTCACCGCTGGCCAAGCCGAGCCCCGAGGATCCCCGTTTTACAGAGCGGTTCGAGCTCTATCTCGGTGGCATGGAGATCGCAAACGCCTTTACCGAGCTCAACGACCCGGTGCAACAGGCGCAGCGTTTCCGCCAGCAGATGGAGGCGCGAGAGCTGGGCGACGAGGAGGCCCATCGCTTCGATCACGACTACATTCGAGCCCTGGAGCACGGTATGCCGCCGGCCGGTGGAGAGGGAATCGGCATCGACCGGCTGACCATGCTATTTGCCGACTGTCCCTCGATTCGAGACGTGATCCTCTTCCCGCTGTTGCGGCCTCAAGCCACGGATGAGTAATCTGCCGTTCTCCCTGTACGTGGCGCTGCGGTACCTCAAGAGCACCCGGCGCGATGCCCTGATTACCTTCCTCTCCGCCACGGCGGCCGGTGGCATCGCCCTGGGGATCGCGGCGCTGATACTGGCACTGGCTGCGCTGACCGGCTTCCAGGCCGCGTTGCGTGGGGAGATCCTGGCGCGGACGCCACAGATAGAGGTGGAGCTGCCCCCCGACGCCGAGGGGGAAGCGGCCCGGCGGTCAGTGGCGCAGCTGCCCGGGGTCGAAGGTGTCGGACTGCTCATCCGTGGACGGGGTTGGCTGCTGGCCGCGGGTCGTGCGCGACCGGTCGAGTTGGTCGGCTTCGACGGCGAGCTCCCCGGTTTCTTCCCCGAGGCCAGCGACCGGGCCGAAGGGCTCTATGTGGGTGATCGCCTGGCCACCATCTGGGGCCTCGGTGAGGGCGATCTGGTGGAGGTGGCCTCGACCCGTCCGACGCTCTCGCCCATCGGACCCCAGCCCAGGGTGCGGCGGCTGCTCGTGCACGGGATCTTTGAGACCGGCCGCACGGAACAGGAGGCGCGGGTGGCGCTGCCGCTGGCCGAAGCGGCCAGTCTGCTCGGGCGAGCCGACACCCGGCTGTCGATCACCACCGGCGGTCTGGACGAAGCCCTCCGGCTGGCGCCGCAGGTGGCGGCCGTCATGCCCGAGGGAGCGGTGGTGAAAACCTGGCGAGACTTCAACCGGGCGCTCCTATTCGCCTTGCGGCTGGAGAAGGGACTGATGTTCGTAGCAGTCTTTCTCATCGTCGTCGTAGCGGCCATGTCGTTGGTGTCGGACATCACCCTGATTTTGGCCAGCAAGCTGCCGGAGGTGGGGATGCTCGGAGCCATGGGGGCTCGCCCGCGGGAGCTGCAGCGGGTCTTTCTCTGGCTGGGCGGCTCGCTGGTGGCGATCGGAACGCTGCTGGGTGTGCTCGTCGGCATCGGTGGGGCTTGGATGCTGGATCGGTACCAGTTGCTCTCCCTACCCAGTCAGGTCTACTTTCTGGATCATGTGCCGTTTCTCGTCCGTCCGACGGATGTCTTCTGGATTCTGCTGGCTACCGTGCTGTTGACTTTCGGGTGCTCGCTCTACGCCGCCAAGAAGGCTGCGGCGATGCGCCCTGTGGAGGCTCTGCGACGATGAGCGTCCCCGTCGAGGCCCGTGGTCTGAAGAAGACCTACCGTGACGGGGCACGCCGGGTGGATGTGCTGACCGGCATCGATTTACGGGTGGAACCGGGTGAATTTGTCTCCGTCGTCGGTCCCTCGGGATCCGGTAAGTCGACCCTTCTGCACCTGCTCGGCGCGCTCGATCTGCCGGACGAGGGGGCGGTGGAGATCGGCGGCACGTCGCTCGCCGCTCTCGATCCACGCGAGCTGGCCTCTTTTCGCAACCGCACCATCGGCTTTGTCTTCCAGTTCCAGGAGCTGCTGCCAGACTTCGACGCCGAGGAGAACGTCATGATGCCGGGCCGCATTGCCGGTTTGGAGGTCTCTGCTCTCAGACACCGAGCGCGGGATCTGCTGGCGGAGGTGGGTCTCGAGGAGCGGATGGATCATTACCCGAACGAGCTGTCGGGTGGCGAGCGGCAGCGTGTTGCGCTGTGCCGTGCGCTGCTGCTGGAGCCCCCCCTGCTGCTTGCCGACGAGCCCACCGGCAACCTGGACCCCAAGAGCGGAGACCAGATCTTCGATCTCATGTTGGAGCTCCAGGCGCGTCATGGAACGACGGCGATGGTGGTCACTCACAACCCGGAGCTGGCGCGGCGGTGTGGTAGACTCTTGCGCCTGGAAAGCGGCACTTTGCAGCCTGAGAGCCGCTGATTTATTAGGGTTTTGGCTTCATCTCGGAGCCTGATTCGGGGCCACAGCGCACATGTTCGAGAAGTACAACGAGAAGGCTCGACGCGCCCTGTTCTTTGCCCGCTACGAGGCGAGCAAGCTGGGCAGCAGAGTTATCGAAACCGAGCACGTCCTGCTCGGGATTCTGCGTGAGGGCGAGGATTCGGTCACC
>CALILB010000271.1 GCA_938016625.1 uncultured bacterium
GGCCGGTGATCGGGGTCCTCGCCATAGAGGGTCACCGAGTCGAAGGCCGTGGACAGCCGTTTGGCCGGCATCTCCCGCGACAGATAGTGGAACCGCCGGTTGGTGCGCTCGGGGCCACCCTCGCCGGCAAACATCCGGGTCGGATCCTCCCCTTCCCGTTTGAGCGGATAGACACCGCCGGCAAAAGGGAAATGGCCGGGGGCGTTCTCGGTCAGCAGCCAATGCAGGATGTCGCCCCAGTCCTCGAAGCCGGGCAGGCTCACTCTGGGGATCCGGGTGTGGGCAAGCGACTCGGTGAAGAGCTCCTGCTCGATCACCCGTTCGCGGACGGTAAATCGGTACTTGTCCGCCCGGTAGCGCTTCTTGACCTCCGGCCATTCGCGCAACATCGTCTTGCACCCGGGATCGAGCTGCGCCTCGAGCTCGTTGAAGGTGTCGATCAGATCTCCCACGTACTCGGGCTCGCCCTGGGTGTGTTGGATCACCTCGACAACGTCATCCGAGCCCGAATCGACATACTCCAGGGTCTTCTCGCCGATCTTGGCCCGCAGCAGATCGATGGTGCCGTGCAGTTGGTAGAGCTTGCGGGCCAGGGCGGTCTGCCGGCTGACAAACCGGTCGTAGTCCTGACTCGACTCGACGATCTCGGCCAGATAGCGCACCCGCTCGGGTGGGATCACCGAACGACGCCCGTCGGCACCAGCCGCCGGACCGAAGCTCGATGCCAGCTGCGCTTCGGTCTTGGTCGCGATGGCCTCCATCACCCGGCTGTAGAGCGTGTTCATCCCGGGGTCGTTGAATTGGGAGGCGATGGTGCCGTAGATCGGCAGATCGTCGTCGGGGGTGTCCAACAGCTTGTGGTTCCGCTTGTACTGCTTGCGGACATCGCGCAGGGCATCGAGCGAGCCCCGCTTGTCGAACTTGTTGATGGCGATGAGATCGGCAAAGTCGAGCATGTCGATCTTCTCGAGCTGGGTCGCCGCCCCGTACTCGGCTGTCATCACATAGAGGGCGACATCCGAGTGCTCGACGATCTCGGTATCCGACTGACCGATACCCGAGGTCTCGACGATGACCATGTCGTGGCCGGCCGCCTTGCAGATGTCGATGGCCTGCTGCACGTGCCGGCTGAGCGCGAGGTTCGACTGCCGGGTGGCCAGCGAGCGCATATAGACCCGGGCGTCGTGGATCGCGTTCATGCGGATCCGATCCCCCAGCAGCGCGCCGCCGGTACGCCGCTTCGAGGGGTCGACCGAGATGATGGCCAGGGTCCGATCGGGAAAGTCGAGGAGAAAGCGCCGCACCAGCTCGTCGACCATCGAGGATTTGCCCGATCCACCGGGGCCGGTGATCCCCAGCACCGGGATCACCTTCTCCTCTGGCAGGGCACCGAGGGCGCGACCGAGGTTCTCCTCCTCGGCGGGAAAATTCTCCGCCAGGGTGATGAGCTGTCCGATCGCCTTGTGATCCCGATTTCTGAGCTGGCTGACGTGCCCATCGAGCGGCGGCATCACGGTCGGAAAATCGCACCTCTCCAGCAGATCGTTGATCATCCCCTGGAGACCCAGCGAGCGACCGTCGTCCGGGGAGTAGATGCGGGCGATGCCGTAGGCGTGGAGCTCTTCGATCTCGTCGGGGAGGATCGTGCCGCCGCCACCGCCAAAGAGCTGGATCTTGGCCCCGCGCTCGCGCAGCAGGTCGAAGATGTACTTGAAGAACTCCAGGTGCCCACCCTGATAGGACGTAATGGCGATTCCCTGAGCATCCTCCTGGATGGCACAGTCGACGATCTCCGCTGCCGACCGGTTGTGGCCCAGATGGATGACCTCGGCCCCAGAGGCCTGGAGGATCCGCCGCATGATGTTGATGGCCGCGTCGTGACCGTCGAACAACGAAGCGGCAGTCACGATCCGGATATGGTGCTTGGGTTTGTAGGGAGCGATCGCCTCAGACATCTCTGTCTGGATTCTACCTCCACCCGCCGATCTGCCAAGGCTCGACGATCCCGGATGGTGGCCCGCGGAGGCCATGTTAATATCCCGCGCTGCCGAACTAGCTAAAGGGAACACTGTTCCTACATTTCGAAGTCCAAACCCTGAAAAACAGGATGTTCGGAATTGCAGCGAACTTCTCTCAGATTTGCAAATGAGGTGAACAAATGAGACTCCACCTGGGAAGAGCCCTCCTCGCCACCGTTGTTGTCGGCCTGACGATCGGGGCCTGTGCACCCACCGAAACGGTCTCCGAGGAGACGGCCGACACGATCTATCACGGTGGTGACATCGTCACTGTCGACGACACCCGGCCGTCCGCCGAGGCGGTGGCGGTCAAGTACGGGCGCATCCTCGCCGTGGGTACGGCCGAGGAGGTCATGAAGACCCGGGGCGACGCCACCCGGGTGGTCGACCTCGAAGGTGCGGCGCTGCTGCCCGGCTTTATCGACGCCCACGGGCATCTCAAGAACGTCGGTTTCCAGGCGCTGGCCGCGGATCTGTTGCCGCCACCCGACTCGGATGTCGACTCGATAGCGGTGCTGCAGGAGAAGCTCAGGGCCTGGGGCGAAGGCGAGCTGTCACAGAAGTTCGGCTGGATCGTCGGCTTCGGCTACGACGACTCCCAGCTCGCCGAGCAACGCCACCCGACCCGCGACGACCTCGACGCGGTATCGAGCGAGCGGCCGGTCTTCATCATCCACCAGTCGGGCCATCTCTACGTCGCCAACTCGAAGCTGCTCGAGCTGGCGGGTGTCACAGCCGAGACCGAGGATCCGCCCGGCGGTGTCATCCGGCGCCGCTCCGGCAGCCAGGAGCCCGATGGCGTGCTCGAAGAGACCGCGCTGATGCCGATCCTGAAGGTGTTCCCGTCGGTCGGCGACGCCGGCCAGCACCGCATGGTCGAAGAGGGTATTGCCCTCTACACCAGGTTCGGCTTCACCACCGCCACCGAGGGCCGCGCCTTCCCCGCCGACCTCGACCTGTTTGCCAAGATGGCCGAGGCCGGCGAGCTGGCGATCGACGTCGTGGCCTTTCCAGACTACTGGCTCAGCCGCGAGGCTCTCGAAGGCAATCCCTGGCTGAGCCGCGACTACCAGGCTCACTACCGGATCGGCGGCGTCAAGGGAAACCTCGACGGCTCGCCCCAGGGCAAGACGGCGTGGCTGTCGAAGCCTTACCACGTGCCGCCGGAGGGTCAGGACGCCGATTATGCTGGCTACCCGATGCTCGAAGAAGACCAGGCCATGGCGATGTTCGACGAGGCCTACGCCAAGGGTTGGCAAATCATCAACCACGCCAACGGGGACGCCGCCATGGATCAAATGATCCGCGCCGCGCGCGCGGCCACCGAGAAGTACGGACCGGCCGATCGCCGCACCGTCGGCATCCACTCCCAGACCATCAGAGAGGACCAGCTCGACGCCTACAAGGAGCTCGGCATCATTCCGTCGTTTTTCGGCATGCACACCTTCTACTGGGGCGACTGGCACCGTGAATCGGTGCTCGGCCCGGAGCGAGCGGCCTTCATTTCGCCCGCCAAGGCGGCTCTCGATCGCGGCATCGTCTACACCCAACACCACGACGCCCCGGTGGCGCTGCCGAACTCGATCGCCATTCTCGCCACCCAGGTCAATCGCACGACCCGCAGCGGCTCGGTGTTGGGCCCGGATCAGCGGGTCTCGGCGATGGACGCCATCCGCTCGATCACCGTCAACGCCGCCTACCAGTACTTCGAGGACAAGCACAAGGGTTCGATCGAACCGGGAAAGCTGGCGGATCTCGTGATCCTGGACGCCAACCCGCTCGCGGTCGCACCGGAAGAGCTCTGGGACCTCGAGGTCGTCGAGACCATCAAGGAGGGCGAGACGGTTTACAGGAAGGACGGCTAAAGTACGCCGGAATTGGGAGGATTGGGTGACAGGACACTCAATACGAGAATTTGGATCGGCAGGATCTTCTCACCCCCGATTCAGTCTTCTGTATTGAGTATCCTGTTACCGATCTAGAAAGTGGGTTGCAGCGGCGGCCACGGCTTTCATGTCGGGATGGTCGCCGGAGTAGCTGAAGTCGTGCTGCCAGAGGATCTCGCCGTCACGTACGAGAAACATCCCGGGCATGGTGCGGACGTCCCCCTGGGCCTTACCCGGGGTGTTGCCCTTGAGCGCCGACTTGGCCGCGGCCCAGACCACCCGGGGGCCTAGCAGCTGGTTGAGGGACCCCTGATGGAGCCCAAAGGCCCGGTAGAACTGTTTTTCAGGATCGGAGACGGCACGCGCCTCTGGCCAGTAGTGGTCCAGGATCTCTTTCCCATCCTTTACAGGTGCCAGGTGGAAGAAAAGCACCTCGGGGAAGCCCTCGTACTCTTCGCCGGCTACCCGCAGATCCCGGACGATCTCGCGGCAGAAAATTCAGCCAAAGTGCCGCAAGAAGACCAATAGCGTCAAACGGTCTCCGATCTCCCGGCCCAGGGTGTCGCCGGTCAGATTCGACCCGGCGACAGGTCGAGCCAGGATCTCGCTGGTCAACATCGATTCTCCTCGTCTAGTCCTCGTCACACCCCTTGGATCCGGACACCGCCTGCTCGATCTTCTCGACCACCAGCTGCCGGCTGTAGTTGGCGGCAAAACCCTCCTTTGGCGCGGGCTCCAGGCTCCCCTGCACCTCGACATACATCGGTCGGGTGGCCCCGCCGGTCAGCTTGCGGTAGAGCCGCGACAGCTCGCCATCGGTCCGGTCTACGACCCAGGTCTCTTCGCGCGCCCCACAGGGTTGAAAAGAACGGGTCTCGGGACCCAACCCGGAGCGCACAATCCCACGGATGGTCGACTTCGCTGGCTCGGACGTCTTCGCAACGGCTACCGGGGCCGTTTCGACGACCGGCGCGGCCGGTTTTGCCTCTTCCGGCGGGCTCGGCATGGGGGCCGGCTCGGCCGGCGGCTCGAAGGATTCGTAGCGGCTGATCACTTCGACTACCTTTACCCTGATCGAGGAGCCGTCGGCCGGCGGGTTGTCGATCTTCTCTTCGACCACCCGTAGCTCGTAGGCATAGCCCTCCACATAGTCGAATCCCTCGATCTGGCCATAGAAGGTCTGCCACGGTGAGTACTGCTCCTCCTTGACCAACATACACTTCTGCGGTCCCACCCCCACACAATCGACCCGGTAGTGGGCCACCCACAGGGTCTTGGTGGCGGGAGCCTGCGCCCCGGCCGACGAGGCCGAGAGGGCGATCAGCACCGCCAGCACCGAGAATGTGAGCTTCTGGGACTTGGATCTGAATTTCATCTTTGCTGCCTCCGCGCGAACGCCACCCCGACCAGTGGTCGCGGGATTCTACCGCCTCGCGACCCTGCTGATTCAAGTCTCCTCCGCAGCCCGTTATTCCCTGTTTGTCTGGCTCAGACTGGCTTGAACAGGCCCTGTGCTATGCTGATTGAAGCCATTTAAGGCTGAGAGTCTCATGCTCTCTATGTCCATCTTTGGAGGGAAGGTGGAATCGTGGCGACTTTGCCCTGTCACGAGCCGTTACCCGTATATCTCGTTTTGTGGCACAGGTCCTAGCCACACCAACCCTTCAGTCTTCTACCAACACCCCACTTCAGCGTTGAATCACCGAGCGAGTGTCTCGGTGGGCAGTCCCGCCCGTGCGTTTCGCGGGCTTCATCAGGACGGACGATAGGAGGGAGGAGATGAGTAGAAATCCAGAAGCCCGAAGGCTGTTTTCGCGGGGGCGAGAACCGGGCCGGATTGTCCTCGCGGCAGCTCTGACGGTGATCGTTGCGGCGCCGGTCGCCGGATTCGATCTGTCGTCCGACACCGGCAAGTTCCGGCTCAACCTCGACACCACGGTGTCATGGGGCGCGCGCTATCGCATGCAGGATCGGGACAAGAGCATCATCAGCCCGCACGAGGGCGGTACCGCCTTCTCGGTCAACGGCGATGACGGCAACCTCAACTTCGACGACGGCTCGTTCACCAGCAATGCCGTCAAGGCGACCGTCGACCTCGGTTTCGGCTACCTCGGGTGGAAGCGGCACACCGCCGGCTTCTTTATCCGTGGCAGCGCTTTTTACGATTTCGAGCTCAAAAACGACTGCTGCAAACGCACCCAGCTCACCGACGAGGCCCTGGATTGGGCCGGGAGCCGGGCCGAGCTGCTCGACGCCTACGGCTGGTGGCAATTCCCACTCGGCCAGGGCGGCGGCGAGCTCCGTGCCGGCCGGCAGGTGTTGAACTGGGGTGAGAGCACCTTTATCCAGGGTGGCATCAGCGTCATCAACTCGGTCGATGTCTCCGCCCTGCGGGTACCCGGCGCCGAGCTCCGTGAGGCCTTCCGGCCCCACGGCATGGTCTGGGGGTCGGCCGATCTATCGCCGAATCTCTCGCTCGAGGGCTTCTACCAGTACGAGTGGGAAGAGACGGTCATCGATCCACCCGGCACCTACTTTTCCACCAACGACTTTGTCGGCCGCGGCGGCGAGACTGTTTTCCTGGGTTTCGGGACTTTCCCCGACACCGGCCAGTCGCCCGGCTTTATCCAACCACCGACGGACCACCCCTTTATGGGCGTTCCCCGAGGCAGCACACTGGAGGCCGAGGACGGCGGTCAATACGGGCTGGCGCTGCGCTGGTTCATGCCCAACTGGGGCGGCACCGAGTTCGGTTTCTACTACATGAACATCCACAGCCGTTTGCCCACCATCAACGGCATCTCCGGCTCCCAGCAGGGTGCCGGTCAGGGGCAGGCCGCGGCACAGGCGGCGGCGGGCGTGGTCTACGCCACGGCCGGCGTGCCACCGGGTGCCAGTCCGGCGGTCGATGCCCTGGCCGCTCAGGCCGGGCAGGCCGCTTTTGTCGATGCTTTTGCCCAGACGGCGAGGTGGTTTACCGCCTACCCCGAGGACATCAAGCTCTATGGGCTGAGCTGGAACGCCCAGCTCGGCACCAGCGGTGTCGCCTTCCAGGGTGAGTTCTCCTATCGACAGGACGCGCCCTATCAGGTGGACGACGTGGAGCTCCTTTTTGCAGCTCTGTCGCCGATCAATCCGGCGTTTGCCGCCATGAACCAGGTGGTGCCCGGTGGGGTCGGCTTCTCAACAGAGATCGCCGGTTACCGGGAGCTCGATTCCTCACAGCTCCAGTTCACCCTGACAAAGATCTTCGCCAACCTCATCGGCGCCAACCAGGGCGTGCTGCTGCTGGAGATGGGCTTCAACAATGTCTACGACATGCCGAGCAAGGACGAGCTGCGGTTCGAGGGTCCGGGTACCTACACCAGCGGCAATCCCTACATGTCGACCAACAACCCCGGCGCTGCCCATCCGGGCAAGGCCTACGAGACCGCCGACCACTTTGCCGACGACTTCTCCTGGGGCTACCGCCTGGTCGGCCGTCTGACCTACAACAACGCCATCGGGGCCTGGAGCCTGTCGCCCCGATTTGGCTGGCAGCACGACGTCAGCGGCATCACACCGGGTCCGGGTGGCGCTTTCATCGACGGTCGCAAGGCCTTCTCCATCGGTCTGTTGGCCGACTTCCAGAACGCCTGGCAGCTCGACATCAGCTATACCATCTACAGCGGTGCCGGCCGTTACAACCTCATCAACGACCGCGACTTCATCGGCGGTTTTGTCAAGTACTCGTTCTAGGGGAAGGGAGAAACGACGATGCGTAACAACAAGATGATCATCCTCGGCTGCGCACTGCTGCTTGCCATCGGCACGACGGCGGTTGCCCGGGCCGAGATCTCGGCGGACGAGATTGCCAAACTTGGAGCCTCGCTCACCCCTCTGGGTGCGGAGATGGGCGCCAACGCCGAGGGGACGATACCCGCCTGGGAAGGAGGCATCACCAGCCCGCCCGCGGCGTGGGAGCCGGGAACCCACTATGTCGATCCGTTCGCGGACGACGCGGTGCTCTTCACCATCACCGCTGACAATGTCGATGAGTACGCCGACAAGCTGACGGTGGGTCAGAAGGCGCTGTTCGACACTTATCCGGACACTTACAAAATGAACGTCTACCCAACCCGGCGGAGCGCCTCCTACCCGCAACGGATCTACGACAAGACCAAGGAGATCGCCGCCACCGCCCGCCTGGTCGAGAACGGCTACGGCGTCGAAGGGGCCATCAACGGAATCCCCTTCCCCATCCCCAAGGTCGGGGTGGAGGCGATCTGGAACCACCTGCTCCGCTATCGCGCTGAAAGTGCCTCGCGCGACATCGGCCAGGCGGCACCCACCCGAGGTGGCAAGTTCACCCTGGTCCAGTTCCACGACGAGTTCTTCATGCTCTACAGCATGGAGGGCAAGACCGAGGCCGACCTCAACAACACGATTCTGTTCTTCAAACAGAGGGTGATGGCACCCGCCCGGCTCGCGGGCGGCATCCTGCTGGTCCGGGAGTCCATGAACCAGGTCAAGGAGCATCGCCAGGCCTGGCTCTACAACCCCGGTCAGCGGCGGGTGCGGCGCGCACCCAACGTGGCCTATGACAACCCCGGCACAGCCGCCGACGCCATGCGAACCTCGGACCAGTTCGACATGTACAACGGCGCCGTCGACCGCTACGACTGGGAGCTGGTGGGCAAGAAGGAGATCTATGTCCCCTACAACGCCTACAAGCTGCAAGATCCAGCGGTGACCAACAAAGACATCTTGAAACCACTGCACATCAACCAGGATCTCACCCGGTACGAGCTCCACCGGGTGTGGGTGGTCGATTCGAACCTCAAGGAGGGTGCTCGCCACATCTACAAGCGGCGCACCTTCTACCTCGACGAGGACAGCTGGCAGATCGTGGCCGTCGATAACTACGACAACCGCGACCAGCTCTGGCGGGTCTCCGAGGGGCACGTCATCAACTACTACGACGTGCCCACCATCTGGACCACGCTGGAGGTGCATACCGATTTGCAGGCCGGTCGCTATCTGGCCATCGGTCTCAAGGAGAACAACCCGCCCTACAACTTCAATATCGAGCGTACGTTGGAGGACTACACACCGGCGGCGCTGCGTCGGGCGGGCAAACGCTAGCGCGTCGACTCATCGGGTGGCCGGGCCGGCAGCGCCCGGTCACCCGGAGATTCACATCCAGGGGGGAACTGCAGAGAGGAGGGAACCAGTGGAGATCTCACCCTTCCGAGTCACCGGGCTCGGGACGCGGATGACAGGCCTCATGGTGCTGCTCGTCCTGGTCGCCCTCGGGGCACAGGTGACACGGGCCCAGGAGGACGCCGCACCCGAGTACGCCGTCAAAGCACCTCTCGCCTCCCGCTCCTTGATGCTCGACGCCGCCGCCGCCGATGGCGCCCTGGTGGCGGTAGGTGGCCGCGGGCACATTCTCATCTCGGAGGATGCCGGCGAGACCTGGACCCAGGCCGAGGTGCCGACCCGAGCCGCTCTTACCGGCGTCTTCTTTCACGACCGCAACCTCGGCTGGGTGGTGGGCCACGACGCCGTGGTCCTCCGCACAACCGACGGCGGCGGCACCTGGGAAAGGGTCCACTGGGCGCCGGAGGAAGAGAGCCCGTTCTTCGATATCTGGTTCGCGGACGCCGACAACGGGTTTGCCATCGGTGCCTATGGCAGCTTTTATGTGACCACCGACGGCGGATCGACCTGGAGCTTCGAGCCGGTCGGCGAATACGACTATCACCTTCATCACCTGGCCAGGGCCGCCGATGGCCGTCTCTACATGGCCGCCGAAGCCGGCATGATCTACCGCTCGGACGACGGCGGCGAGACCTGGATCGAGCTCTACTCGCCCTACTCCGGCTCGTACTTCGGCACCCTGCCGTTGGATGGCGACTCCCTGCTGCTCTATGGCCTGCGCGGGCACCTCTACCGATCGGAGGATGCGGGGGAGAGCTGGACCGAGTTGGAGACCGGTACCGTGGCCATGCTCACCGACGGGCTGCGGCTGGACGACGGCAGGATCCTCCTCACCGGACTCGGCGGTGTCACCCTGATCTCCGAAGACGCAGGGCATACCTTCGATCTTCTCCAGCAATCGAACCGCCGCGGCATCTCGGCGGTAGTGAAAGTATCCGAGGATTCGTTGCTGTTGGTTGGCGAGTTTGGAGTGAGAACCCTTCCCCTGGACGACCTCACCAGCCGAAAGGAAAGGTAACGCATGGTCACCAAGCTCGAGGACCTGGTCTTTGGCAACCGGCGGTTGGTGGTCGCTTTCTTCGCCGTGATGACGGTGTTCATGCTCTACCAGGCTTCCAATCTCCGGATCGACGCGGGCTTTGCGAAATTGCTACCGCTCAAGCACGAGTACATGCAGACCTACCTCCAGTACCGCGATGAGTTTGGCGGGGCCAACCGCGTCGTCATCGCCGTCCGGGCCCGAGATGGAGATATCTTCACCCCGAAGTTTTTCGAGGTCCTGCAGGCGGTCACCGATGATGTCTTTTTCATTCCCGGGATCGATCGAACCCGGGTCATGTCGCTTTTTACACCCAACGTCCGTTTTACCGAGGTGGTAGAGGACGGCATCTCGGGTGGCAACGTCATCCCGGACGACTTCGAGCCCACACCCGAGGGGCTGGCCAAGGTGCGCGAGAACATCCTCAAGTCGGCCTATATGGGACGGCTGGTGGCCAACGACTTCTCGGCGGCGATAGTGGTGGCGGAGCTGCTCGAGGTCAACCCGAACACCGGTGAGCGCCTCGACTACATCGGCGCCGCCGACCAGCTGGAGGGGGTCCGTTCCAAGTACAGCAACCACGAG
Organism: uncultured bacterium; assembly: GCA_938016625.1. Classification (GTDB taxonomy): domain Bacteria; phylum Acidobacteriota; class Thermoanaerobaculia; order Multivoradales; family JAHEKO01; genus M0029. The sequence continues at coordinate 10,731 of CALILB010000271.1, forward strand.
ATCGGCGTCGACTTCGACTACCACATCATCGGTTTCGCCAAGGTCATCGGCGACATCGCCTCCGGCGCGGCGCGAGTGGTGCTCTTCTTCCTGATCGCGTTTGTCATCACGGCGGTTTTTGTCTTCGTCTACTCGCAGAACATCAAGCTCACTCTCATCGTTCTTGCGTGCTCGCTGATCGCGGTGGTGTGGCAGCTGGGGATGCTCACCCTGCTTGGCTTCGGCATCGATCCGATGTCGATCTTGGTGCCATTCCTGGTCTTTGCCATCGCGGTCAGCCACGGCGTGCAGATGGTGAGCGCCTTCCGCGCAGAGGTGTTCGACGGTGCCGACAGCGGGACCGCGTCGAGGTCGAGCTTCCG
>CALILB010000272.1 GCA_938016625.1 uncultured bacterium
TGGCCCGGAAACGTTACATCGATGACCAGGTGGCCGAGGCCGCCGATCGGGTCGAGGCTGTGGTCAACCTCGGGGCCGGTTTTGACACCCGGGCGTTCCGGCTCGAGGCTTTGGCCGATGTTCCGGTGTGGGAGGTCGATCTTCCGCGGAACAACGATGCCAAAAGAGCGAGACTGGAGAAGCTGTTCGACGAGGTTCCACCACACGTGACCCTGGTGCCGATCGATTTCGACCACCAGGACCTGGCATCCGGGCTGGCGTCGCGCGGCTACCAGCTAGACAAGAAAACCTTCTTCATCTGGGAAGGGGTCACCCAGTACCTGACCGAAGACGGTGTTCGGGCGACTTTCGACTTCCTGTCGAAAGCGCCGGCGGGCAGTCAGCTGGTGTTTACTTACACCCCCAGGGATTTCATCGCCGGAGAGGTCTTCTACGGCCAGGAGTACCTCTACAAGAGAATGGTGCTGAAGGACAAGATGTGGCACTACGGGATGGATCCCGACCACGTCGATGACTTTCTCGGCGAGTACGGATGGCGCCTGCTGGAGCACCTCGGTTACGACGAGCTGGGCGAACAGTATGTGAAACCGACGGGGCGGATGCTGTTGTCCATGGCGATCGAACGGATGGTCTTGGCGGAGAAGCTGTAGGCGGCTCTTCCACGTCGGCAACTCCGGCCCCCGGGACCTGAGAGATGAGCTTGCAAAGCCCTCTTCGCCGATTCCCACCCGTCTGTCTGCTCGTCGCAGCAGTCCTGGCCCTCATCGGGCGTCTCCGGTTTCGCCGCCGGCTGGTGGGCAGAGAGCTGGTGATGGACGACGGTCGGCGATATCGCGTCTTCCGCCACCTGACACTGCGCAGCAGCAATGGCGCCGCGCCCGCCGTCTTGGTGGTTCGATTCCGCTTCGCGAGGTTCTCTCAGCCAGCCAACCGGCGGCTCTCGCTGATTCCTGTCCCCCTGATTGGGGGGTTTCCGGGTTTCCGACAAAAGCTCTGGATGGTGGACGAGGAGACGGGTGCCTGGCAGGGGGTCTATGAGTGGGAGTCGGCCGCAGCCGTCGAGCTCTACCGCCGCTCGTTCGTCCTCGGCATGATGAACCGCCGCGCGGATCCGGGGTCCATCACCTACACGGTCATTCCGCAGACGCGGCTGGCGGACTACCTCGAAGAGCGGATTGTATGAACGGCGTCGGGCCCGAAATGCGCCGCTAGCTTCCACTGGGTCGTCCTACATGCGAGCCATGCCTTCCGCGATGGAGTAGAGAGGTCGGTAATCCAGGTCACGCTCGGCGTTGTCGATCAAAAGGGTGCAGTCGCGCGACATGAAGGCAGCGCCGTGAAAGGTGACAGCCGGCCGGCCACCGAGCCGGAGGAGCCTCCAAGTCCCTTCGGTGAGTCTTGCAGCTGGGCGTATCACCCCACCCGGAAGCGACCGCTTGGGAAGCTCGATGCCCTGAGTGCCGAGGTAAGTCGTGAGGAACTCTCTCAAGGTCGTGGTCTCGCCGTCGGTGATGAAGTAGGCCTTGCCGCCGCGGCCGCGGGCCAAGGCGAGCTTGACCGCATGAGTGAGGTTGCCGATAAAGGTGGTGGAAGTTCTGGCGCGCCCGCCATCGAGCCAGAGGTAAGACCCTTGCTCGACGGCCCTCGCGATCGCTGCGAGCAGGGTCGTATCTCCCGGTCCCCAAACCAGGCGCGGGCGCAGGGCCAGCGTGGTGAGAGCCGGACCATCCGCGGCCAGCACTCTCTTCTCGGCCGCGGCCTTGGTCTCGGAATAGAGGATGGGGGATCTCTCCGGGTAGGGGTGAGTCTCCTCTACCTGGCGCAGATGTTGGCCGCGAAACAAGACAGCCTCGGTGCTGATGTGGATGAAGCGCTTGACGCCGGCAGCTCGGGCGGTGTCGAGCAGCTGTGAAGTGCCGTCGACGTTGACCCGCCAGAACTTTTCGCGTGGCCCCCAGTCTCCGAGCTTGGCGGCCGCGTGGATGACGACGTCCGACCCCTCGAGGTGCTCGGGCTCGACGGCTCCCAGCTCGCAGCGGACCGGCTCGGCACCGCGGCTCACGATCTTGGCGGCACTTTCCTCGCTCCGCGCCATCGCCACCACTCGGTGCTCCGCGGTCAGGGCCGAGGCCACGGCACCACCCACAAACCCCGATCCGCCGGTCAGAAAAATCTTCATTGCTGCTAGGTCTCCCTGAATCGAAGAATCGATGCGGCGGCCAGCGGTTTCAAGACCCGAGTCGAAAATCGCGACGCGGCGATCAACGGTAGACCTCGCGGCGGTGGCCGATGCGGACGACGAGGACCGTCAACTCTTTGTGGATTACTTCGTAGATGATGCGGTAGTCGCCTACGCGCAGTCGCCGGAGACCGGAGAATTCGCCTTTGAGCACGCCACCGGCCGCGGGCTCGTTGGCCAGGCGATCGATGGCGGCGATCAAGCGCAGACGATCGGGTTTATCGATCCGGCGTAGCGCTTTGGCCGCGCTAGCTTTGATCTTCAGCGAGTAGCTCACGCTTGACCTCTTCCCAGTCCAAGACGGGATCGCTGGGGTCCTGGAGGCGCTCGAGGCCGAGTTTCAAGTCTTCGAGATCCTCCAGGTAGTACTCGAGGGCCTGGCGCACGAGGTCGGAGCGAGAGCGCTGAAGACGATTGGCAGCTGTATCGATGGCTGCGACGAGCTCTTCGGGAAGGCGGGCGGTGATCTGGGTCATTGTGGGCTCTCCGATGTCAATGACAGTCATTGTAACACAATCGAAGTTCCAGCTAGACCAGGTCAGCTGTCACCACGACGTCGGCGAACTCGTTCTGCAGGTTGGAGGCGGTGACGCGGGCGAGCTCGTCGGCGCTGAGGGTGTCGCCGCCGTGAGCGGGGAGGTCGAAGGTGTGGGTCGCATCGAGGACGAACAACGTGTCGTAGCCGAGATCGCTTGCCGTCCGCGCGGTTGCCTCACAGCAGTAGTTGGTCTGAGCCCCGACGATGGCCACGCCGGTGATGCCGTGTTCCTCGAGCCAGCCGTGCAGATCGGGCTTGCCGAGGAAGGCCGAGCTCGTGTGCTTGGCCACGAGAAGGTCGGGATCACCGCTCACCACCGGCTTGAAGTCGTTGCCGGGCTGACCGGGTCGGAGCGGGGAGTCGGGCTCGACCGAATCATGGCGCACAAACACCACGGGACGCCCGGCCGCTCGCCAGGCGCCGAGGAGCGCCGCCACGTTGGCCTCGCAGTCGGGGTTGTTGCGCGGGCCCAACTGAGGATCGTCGAGCCCGGCCTGGAGATCGATGACCAGGAGGGCCGTGCGGTCGAGGTCGTGGTTCATGACGGCGAGAATACCGCCATTCGCGCCGGCCCGGCGGCCGGCGCGACAGCGGGTCGGTTGAATGAGCCCCCACCCCGGCCGGTACGGAGGCCGGCCGCTTCGGAACGGGGAGACGTAGGGGAGGGCCTTGTGCCCTCCCGGGCGGGGACAAGCCCCGCCCCTACGAGCGCCGGTGCGCTAGTCCGTTACTTCGGGGGCCGAGGCGGAGGCGACGACGACCCACTTGCCGCCCTTCTTCTGCCAGACGTGGAGGCTGTAGTGGGGATCGGGGTCGCTTGCGTGGTGGGTCATGACCGCCACGTCTTCGGTGATCATCTTGACCTTATAGCTGTCGGCCACATACGGGCCGGTCGGGGCGTCCGCGGACTGCACCTCGGCGATCATGTCCGCTCTCGAGGCGATACCGCCACCGCTCATCGAGATCACGTCCTCGGCGATGATTCGGTTGAGGGCGTCGACCGCCTCCTGACCCTGGGCGGCGGCACCCCACTCTTTGTCGAGGGCTACGAGCTGGTCTTTTTCGTGATGTGCGGCGATGGCGATTCCAGCCACCAGGACCACGAGAACGGTACCTATGACGACTGCACGATTCATGCTGTTTCTCCTCTGTGTCGAGAGTGATGTCAGGAGTCTGTTCCCGTTAGTCCGCGGCGGCTTCGGCGGCGCCGGCGGCGGGCAGATCGCTATTAAACGTGTCGACGCTAATCTTCCACTCCCCGTTGATCTCGCGCCAGATCTCGAGGTATTTGCCCTGGTCGGCCTGTGAGCCGTCGGGGGCAGTCAGGGTGTAGTTTCCGGTGCGGTAGCCGAGGTCAGCGGCGACTATCGTCTCGATGGTAGCGAGCGAGCCGGTGAGGCCGGCGTCGATCATCCCGCCGAAGATAGCGCGCACGGCGTCATGCCCCTGGGCCATCTCGGCGTTGGGCGGTAGGATCCGGGCGTCTTCGGCATACAGCGCCACCAGGCCATCGATGTCGCCTGCGTTGAGATTCTGTGCCCAGGCGTCGGCGACAGCGGCGAGCTCCGGGCTCGCTTGCGCTTTGACGGCGACCTCCGCGCTCTCTTGCGGGGCCGGCGGGGCACAGGCGACCACTACGACCATCATTGACAGAGTTGCTAGACGAAGTCCTCTCATCTTTCTTCTCCCTCTGTTGCCGGCCGCGGTCGAACCGACCCGGCCGGGTTCACGCTTCAAACGTCTGAGTTGGGGGAATATATCAGAGGGCTGGTTGGTGGGGAGTCAACCGGCACGGAGGCCGGCCGTTTCGGGCCGCTAGGTAGAATGTCTGTTCACGACTGGAGGGCAAAGGAGTAGCAAATGAGCTTGGATGTGCCGGCAGAGGATGCGGAGCGGATCGAAGAGGTGATTGCGAGTGCCGAGAGTCCGGTGGGGATCGACGCCAAGAAGACGCATGTGATCATTATTCAGAAGCTGGTGGAGATCGAGCGGCGGTTGGAGCGGTTGGAGGAGCGCCTGATAGGTGGATTCAGGGTCGATTAGGACGGCCGGCGGGCACCGCGCGCCGAAGGCGCGTGGTCGGGCCGGCCGCTTCGATCGTGGGGAGCAAGTCATGAGCAGAATTTTGGTTTCACTTCTTTTGGTTGGGGGCACGGTCCTGGTCTCGGCGGCAAGAGGGGCGGAGATCGTGTTGGATCGCCCATCCGTTGCGGTGGTCGAGGCGAGGATCGTGGAATCGTCTCCCGGAGGAGCAGGGGAGCTGGGGATCGAGCGGATGTTGCCGTTCCTCGAGTACTTCGAGGGCTCGAATCTGCCGTTGGTAGTCGTCGCCGTGGATTTCGAGGGTGAGGTGGCGACCGTGGTTGGTGACCGTCTCGAGGGATTGAATCGGATTGTCTTTGTGAATCCGGCTCGTGGGAAGACAGAGGTGCTGCGGCAGATCGCCGATTCGGCAGGGGCTTCGATCCTGACGCCGGAGAGCAACTGGGAGAGGCCGGCCGAGATCAGTACTCTGATCGGGGATGTGGCGTCGGCCCGCATTGCTCCGGGTCTCCTGAACCTGGAGGTGGGCTCGGGTGGTGGGTCGGTCTCGGCCGGAGAGCTCGACTCCCTGTTAGGTAACACCGACCAGGGCGGGTCGGCTGGTGCCGGTCAGACCTCTTATCCACTCATCCTGGCCGCCGATACCGGATCGGCGGAGACGGGGGTGCCGGGGCAGCAGGAAGGCCTCGGGAAGACAGCGGGTGGGTCGCTGGATTCGATCCTGGGCGAGCTGGCCTTGGAGGGCGCGGCGGGCGAGGGCGATTTCTGCTGCCAAGAGAACAAGTCCAGATGGATGGAATTTCGGGGGTTGAGGTCCGACCAGGTCGAGAGATTGAAGGGCGATTGCCGCAAGGGGAGGTGGCACGAAGGGCGGTGCCCCACGGACCGGAGACCCTGGTGGGAGTGTGTTTTGACGGTGATGCAGCAGGGCGGTGTCGATGCCAGGTACATGCTCTGGGGGAGCGATCGGGAGGCCGAGGAGTTCTGTAGAAGACAACCGGGGGTCAACGAGCTCAATTTTGTTCACTAGCGGCGGGATCGGCCGGCACGGAGGCCGGCCGCTTCATGTCTTTTCGCGGATCTCGATGCCTTCGGTGGTGATGTCGAAGCGCAGACTGTGGCCGCGTCGCCAGGGGCCGGGGTTGATGACGCGGGTCTTGCCGATCAGATCGTCGCCGGCCGACTCATGGATGTGGCCGCAGAGCACCAGGTCGGGTTGCCAGTCCTCGATGAGCTCGCGGATGGCGTGTGAGCCGACGTGGCGGATCTTGAGCACCCGGTCGCACTTGGTGCCGTACGGGGGCTGGTGGGAGAGGAGGATGGTCGG
>CALILB010000273.1 GCA_938016625.1 uncultured bacterium
CCGGAAGGCGCACTCGTCGCCTTTACCGCCCTGGGGGCCGGTCTCCACTGGGGCTCGGTCCTGATGCGCGTCTGAAAACTAGGGACACAATACGGATTCTTTGCTGGAGGCCCCCAGTCGAGTGCCTTACCGGGAGAAAATCCGTATTGTGTCCCTAATTTTCAGTGTCCCTAATTTTCACTAATTTTCAGGGGACGTCCATGCCGCGGCCGCGCTGGAGGAGCTGGATGTCCACCTGCCGGAAGAACTCCTCGGTCCGCTCGCGCCACTGCAACGGAGTGAAGCTCTCGGGTGCGCCGCTGAGCTGCACCACCCCTTGGCCCTTGTCGTCGTCGGTGACTTTGATCCGGTAATCGGCCCAGATCAGGGCCCAGCCGGGTGTCGCTTCGATGCGCCGATCGAAGGGTTGGCCACCAATCTGGAGGGCATCGACGACCGCACGGAGCAGGCGTCTGTCGCCTTCGGTGTAGGGAATCTCGAATGTTCTCGCGGCCGTGTAGGAGCCCGCGGGGGGTCGATAGTTGTCGTTGAGCAACAGATCCTGGAAACGGGGCTGGGTCTCCAGCGCCGCGAAGTTCGGGTCGGTTCGAGCCCGCAGTCGGCTCTTCTCGTCGATCTCGACCGCCCGCTGCAGATTCTCGATCGCCAGACCGGCGTAACCGGCCATGGCGTAGTTGGTGGCCACCAGGTAGAAGGATCCCGCCGACCCCGGGTTGAGGGTCAGATAGTGCTGAAATCTCTGGTTGGCCCCGTCGAGGTCGCCGCGCAGTATGAGGACAGCGCCGATATTGACGTCGTTGTCGGCAGCCGCGGGGTCGAGTTGCTCGGCTCGCTCGAAGTCCTCGAGCGCCGCATCGTAGTTCTGATCGGCAAGGTTGAGCGCTGCGCTGTTGAGCCACGCCTGCCGCAGGCCGGGATTCGCCTCGAGTGCGCGCTTCAGATCGCGGCGGCCCGGCTTGTCCTCACCGAGGACGAAATGGGCTGTGCTACGCAGAAGAAGGGCCTCGGCACTGGCGGGATTCTGTTTGACCACCCGGTCGAGCAGCGCCAGCGCCGACTCGGGGTTGCCGGCCTCCAGGAGCTCCCGCGCCTGGGCCAGCTGTGGCTCTGTTCCCTGGGCCCCAGCGATCGACGCCAGGTTCAGGGCAATGATCACGAAAAGAAGAGCGGAGAGGAGATGGCGCCCACGGCGCCAAGCAACTGGCAGGCTGGCTGTCATGACCCGCTAAATCTAGCCCAGCTGCCGGTGTCGGCTCAAGTCGGGGTTTCACAGACCGCCGGGTGGCACTGGCATTAGAATCGGACCATGACTCAAGCCACCCCGAGTGCCGCCCAAATCGCGGACGCCCTCAGACAGCGGGTGATCGGTCAGGAAGAGGCCGTGCGCGAGATCTCCATCGCCCTGGCCAAGAAGCTGGCAAACCTGTCGACCGGCAATGTTTTGCTCATCGGCTCCTCCGGTACCGGAAAGACTACGGTCATGCGAGCCGTGGAGGACTATCTGACCTCCAACCCGGTTCTTGCCGACCGCTCTACCCTGGTCCGGGTCCATGCCAACATTCTGGCGGAGCACTCGACCGGTGGCCGTGCCGGCGGCGCCCTGCTGCGCCGGATCCTCGATCGAGCCAGGGAGCAGCTCGGCCCCGAGGCGCCGGTCGATCGCCTGATGGAGCGGGTGGGGACCGCCATGATCTTTGTCGACGAGATCGACAAGATCCGTGCAGCCGTGGGCGACCAGCCAAACATCACCGGGATCCGCGCCCAGGAGGCGCTGTTGACCCTCATCGAAAACGAATCGGTGCCCTTTGTGCTGCCCGAGTGGGCCGGGGGCGGCACCGTGGCGGTGGATGCCAGCGGTTTGCTGTTTATCGGAGCGGGCGCCTTCGAGGGACTCTACGACTCGGTCTACGACCGGGTGACGATCGGCCGCGATCGGGGTGCGCTACAGGCGGTGAGCGTCATGGAGGGTGGCGAGGTCCGTCAGGAGCTGCGCTTCTCGCTCCGCGATTGGCTGCGTCACGAGGATCTATTCGACTATGGGATGAGCCCGCAGTTTCTCTCCCGCTTCGATGCCGTTGTGCTGCTCAACGACTTGAGCGAGGACGAGCTGGTCAAGATATTTCTCGACAGCCCGGAATCGGGTTTCCAGCAGGCTGTCGCCTACTTCGAGGGCCACAACATCCAGCTGGCGATGTCGCCCGCGGCGGTACGCAGAGTCGCGGCGGCGGCCGCCGCTCAGCCACGCCTCGGTGCCAGGGCGCTTAAAGAGGTCTTCCGTCGGGTGATCCGCGACTATGAGTTCGAGCCGGAGAAGGCGGCCGCGGGCGGTACCCTGATGATCGACTTGCCCGAGGTCGAGTCGGCTCTCGATTAGTCGGAGATCTTCTTGACGTAGCGCCGGCGCTTCCACGCCTGCCTGAGCGGCACCAGGAAGGTCAACAACAGGACCAGAAACATAGCGACAAACAGGTTGCGAACTACCGTCTGGCGGTCGGCGGCGGTGGCGACGGTGAAGAGGGCGTGTCCGAAGTAGGTGTAGATCAGGAGCGACGGCGCCAGACCGAGCACCGAGGCGGTGAGGAACTGCGGCAGTGGGTATCCGGCCAAGGCGGCGCCAAAGTTGACCAGGGCGAAGGGCAGCGGGATGAACCGGACCCTGACCAGGTTCCAGAAGCCGTGGCGCTCGAGGATCCCCTCGACCCGTTTGAGCAAAGACTCACCGGCCAGGTGAACAACCAGGTCACGTCCCAGAGCTCGGGCGAGAAGATAACTGGCGGTGGCCCCACCCATGGCGCCCACGAGGTTATAGAGCCAGCCCCAGCGGACGCCAAAGACCAGACCGCCGGCAAAGACCAGAGGGCTGATGGGCAAGCCCAAGGGGGAGGCGACCAGATAGAGACCGATCAAAATCATGGGAGCCCACCACAGTTTGCGCAGCTCCGACAGGGTGGCGATCAGAGCCTCTTTGGTAAAGAGCTCCGCAAGTGGTGTCCAACGCAGGGCCGCAAAGCCGATCAGCAACAAAGCGGCGAAGACCGCGAATCGCACCAGCGCCGAGCGGGGGATGCGGGGCACGGGGGGGATGGAGCGGGGGCTCACTCGCCGGTGGGGGCCGGTTGGTCGAGTGCCAGAAACTCCCGCAAGTGCCGAACGAGAATCTCGTTTGCCCGAGGTTCCATGAAATTGAGACGAAATTCGTTGATCACGATGATCTCGGCCTGCAGCCACTCGTTCCAGCAATCGTTGCAGATCTTGGCGACGATCTCCTCACCAAGGTCCCCGGGATAGGGAGGTGCCTCGAGGGCGGGCTTGTCCTGATGGCAGCGAACGCAGTTGACGGTCATGGCGATTGGCTTCAGCCTACCTCACCGGGCAGCACAATGCGGCTGTCCGCCCGGTCGAGCACCTCGTTGGGGATACGGACGAGAAGGACCACGTCACGATCTTCACGTTTGCCACGCACCGACTTGACCATCTCGTCCGGGACGGCCAGCTTGATATAGGCGGGCCGCTTCTCGTTTTGACGGGCGCTGTCGACGAGCAGTCGCTCGACCGGCACCATCTCGATCTTCTCTGGATACTTCTCGAGGGCGAAGCGGAGGGAAGTGAGGGCGTCGTCCATGGCTATTCCTCGGTCTTTCGGGCCAGAATCTCTTGAAAGTAGGCGACGGTCTTGAGCAGCCCCTCTTCGAGCGGCACGCCGGGCTCCCAGCCGAGAATCTTCTTGGCCAGGCTGATGTCCGGCTGGCGGGTCTTGGGGTCGTCGACCGGCAGGGGCTCGAAGGCGATCTCGCTCTTGCCATCGGTGAGCTTGACGATGATGTCGGCAAACTCCAGGATCGTCATCTCGTGCGGGTTGCCGATGTTGACCGGATCGGTGAAATCGCTGTTGAGCAGCCGCCAGATGCCTTCGATCAGATCGTCGACATAGCAAAAGGATCGGGTCTGTTTGCCGTCGCCAAAGACGGACAGGGGCTCACCAAGCAACGACTGCTGGATAAAGGCGGGGACCACGCGGCCGTCTTTGGGACGCATCCGCGGTCCAAAGGTGTTGAAGATTCTCACGATCCTCGTGTCGAGGCCGTGGTAACGGTGGTAGGCCATCACCATCGCCTCGGCAAAACGCTTGGCCTCGTCGTAGACCCCGCGCGGGCCCACCGGGTTGACGTTTCCCCAGTAGCTTTCGGGCTGCGGATGGATGAGGGGGTCGCCATAGACCTCGGAGGTCGATGCCAACAGATAGCGGGCCTGCTTGGCCTTGGCCAGACCGAGCGTGTTGTGCGTACCGAGAGAGCCGACCTTCAAGGTCTGAATGGGCAGCTCCAGATAGTCGAT
>CALILB010000274.1 GCA_938016625.1 uncultured bacterium
ACGCCGCGACCACCATACCGGCGACCACCGATGCCGGGGTCGCCACCGTGTCGAGAAAATTGTCGAGCCAGGGAACGTAGTAGGCACCCACTTCCAGCGCCGTGGCGATGCCAAAGGTGACCAGGGCCTCGGTGCCCCCGATCCACTCGAACGACGGGGCCAGCGACAGCAGACCCGCCCTGGCCGCCAGATTGACGACCAAGAGGGGGACGAATATCCGAAAGCCGGTGGCCGCGCTCAGCCCCAGACCCAGACAGATACTGAGAATCGTCTCTATGCCCATTATCGTCGAGACTCCATTTTATGCTTCTTCTCGATCGATCATTCGAATCCGTCGCACGTGCCTCCCACCTTCGAAGGGTGTCTCGAGCCACACACCGACGATCGCCAGCGCCATCTCGGGGGAGACCAATCGCTGGCCGAGCGACAATCCGTTGGCATCGTTGTGCTCACGCGCCAATCGAGCCGTGCGCTCATCCCAACACAGAGCACACCGCACCCCTCGAACCCGGTTGGCCACCATGGCCTCGCCATTGCCCGAGCCGCCCAGCACGATCGCCCGATCGCACTCGCCCGTGGCAACGGCTTCGGCAGCCGGTCGGATATAGAGCGGATAATCTACCGACTCTTCCGAGTCGGTTCCAAAGTCCACCACCTCGTGTCCGGCCGCCGCCAGGAATTCCTTGATCTGCTCTTTGTAGACATAGCCGGCGTGATCGGATGCCAGGGCGATCTTCATCGGTTCATTCCTCCTTCGGACCCCACTCCTCGGATCGGGGTCATCCTACTTTCTAGAGCTACGACCGAGCCACCTATCCAATTCCGAGATACCCAGCTTTCTGGACACGGCCAGATAGCTGGTCCCATAGACCGTCAAGACGACCACCGCTTCCAAGATCCAGACCAACCCCCGGGGCACCCTGAGGAGTGGCGGGAAGTACCGCCACAGGATGAAGGCCGGCACCGCCGCGACCAGGGAGGCGAAAAGGAGCCCGCCAAATCGCCCCCACGGGATCTCCAGACCGGGCAACTCGCTCCGCAACGCCCGCCGTAGCCTCCACAACTCGAACCACGAGGCCACCCCTGCCCCCAGAGCCAGTCCCAGCGCACCGAGGTAGAGCTGGCGCTCGACCCGCTCGAGACCGACCACCTGCGCCACCGCGTAGCGGTCCAGCCAGAGCATCAGCGGTACACCCAGACCGACGGACAGAGAGACCCGGGCGACTGCTATTCTGGCCGGGATCCCGGTCTTGCCGAGGGAATAGAAGACATTGTTGAGCTGGCGAGAGGCATTGGTCGCCGGTAGGCCCAAGGTGTAGCCGCACAGCACCAGGTAGACGAGCCAGTTGTCCACCTCCTGAAAGGCGCCCCGGCGGTAGAGAGAGGCGACCAGCAGAAAGCCAAAGAGAAGATATCCCAGGAATGTCGGCAGGGTGAGAAACGCGGTCTGACGCAGGCCGGCATCGACCCTGGGCAGCATCTTGAGGCCCTCGGCTGGGGTCGAGCGGCGCGCGAGCTCCGGCAGCTCGGCCGCCGCCACCGACATGCCAAAAAGGCTGACCGGCAGGATATAGAGGGTCTGGGCGTAGCCCAGCACCGCTGGTGCTCCCGCCGCCAGCAGCGACGCCAGCACGATATCCAGATAACTCGAGAGCTGAACCACCCCGCGACCGGCGGCCAGTGGGGTGAATGCCTGCAGGGCGGAGCGGACACCCGGGACCCGGGTCGAGAGCGAGGGGCGAAAACCCTTCATCACCCTCATCACCAGCGGGATCTGAACCGCGAACTGCAACAGACCACCGACAAGCGCCCCGGCGCAGGCGGCGATCAGAATCTGATCCAGGGCCGACGTGGAGATTCGAGCTCCACCGCCGCGGAACTGTTCCGACCACTGTCCGCCGACAAGCCACAGAGCCGCGATGATGGAGGCGTTCCATACCACGGGCGCGAAATAGGGCAAAAAGAAACGCCGGTGGCTGTTGAGGACACCCATCGCCCAGGCCGAGAGCACGAGCAGCCCGGTCATGGGGAAGATGAAACGGACGGCGGCGACGGCCAGGGGAAACCGATCGACCCCGGCGGTCCCCGCTGCCACCTGCGCCGCATCACCGAGAAAGCCCGGCGCCAGGATGGCGACGATGGGCTTAGCCAGTAGGATCCCGGTCAGGGCCAGAGCCGCCGCCAGCGCCAGGAGCAGGCCAAAGACGGCACCGGCAAAGCGACCGGCCTCCTCCTCTCGGCCCTCCTCCAGCATCCGGGAGTAGACCGGGATGAACGACACCGACAGCGTCTGCTCCCCCAACAGGTTCTGCAACACGTTGGGTCCACGCAGAGCCGTCCGGAAGACATCGGCATGTGGGCCGGCGCCAAAGAAGAAGCCGAGGCTCGCCTCGCGGATCAGACCGAAGATACGGCTGGAGAAAATTCCCAGGGCCACTCTGCTGGCACCCCCGCCCGCTGGGCGTGGGTTGGTGATCGACAAGCTGTCCCTTTCCGCTGGCATGAATGAGGTCTTACCGGCGCCATTGTATGAGGGAGCGGGTCAAATGTGGTAAATAGTGTGACTGGTCATGCCGATCTACGAGTTCTACTGCAGCGACTGCCACACCCTTTTCAATTTCTTCTCCCCGGTGATCGACACCGAGAGCAGGCCCTCCTGTCCGCGCTGCAACCGACCCGGTCTCGAGCGTCGACCGGCCCGCTTTGCCACCCTCAAACACCAGGGAGAAGAAGAACCCGACCCGTTTGGCCAGCTTGACGAGTCGAAGCTCGAGGGGTTCATGGACAGCATGATGGAGGAGATGGGCGATCTCGACGAGAACGAGGATCCGCGGCAGCTGGCGAGCATCTTCCGTCGCTTTGGCGAAGCCTCGGGGCTGGAGTTCGGACCCAAGATGGAAGAGTTCATGAGCCGTCTCGAGGCGGGAGAGGATCCCGAGCACCTGGAAGAAGAGATGGAGGGTGAGCTCGACGACGAAGATGCCCTGGCCGAGCTGTTCCGTCTCAAACAGAGCGGCTGGCGGGCGAATCGGCGCCCGCAGGTGGACGAGACCCTCTATTTCCTGTGAGATCGGGAGGTCGGCATGAGTGAAGCGGCAGACAACCTGGCCGAGGGCCTGAGCAGACTCGAGGACGGCCTGTTTCTGGTCGTGACCGGAGCCGGCGTCAGCCGCGCCAGCGGCGTGGCCACGTTCCGCGGCAGTGAGCCCGAGGCGGTGTG
>CALILB010000275.1 GCA_938016625.1 uncultured bacterium
CTCCGTCCGAAACGGCACCTGCCATTCGGTATAGGTGTGGAATGAGAAGACGTGTCCGTGCGAGTCGATATCGACGCCACTCACGTAACCAAGGATCATGCCGGCAGGAAGCACGGGCCAACCGTGTTGGATCTCGAACACCGGCGTGGCAGCCTCGGTTGGGGCCTCGGCCGGGGACTGGCATCCGACAACAAGCAAGAGGATCGCGGGCCCAGCGTACCTGGAGATTCTGATCACGCCTCCTCCAACAGGAGCTTGATCGCCATATCGCGGCCCAGTGTTCTGACCTTGGCCCGCCTGTTTCATGCTACATCCGGTCCGCACGCTGGCGCGCCTTCGGCAATCTTGCTTGGCGGCCGGAGCGAGTTTAGCAGGGGGCACGATGGTCACTGGAGCGGTGGCATTGTCGCCAGCCGCTCGAATTCGGCCGGTGCTCGATACCCGAGTGCCGAGTGCAGCCGACGACGGTTGTACAAGTCCCGACCACAGTGACCACAGGACCGACGTTCGTCGGGTGCACTACCGGTGGCACCCTCTCTACGGCCAAGACGTTGTCGTCGTCGGCAAGATCGGAGGCAGCCGCGGCGTGTACCGGTGCCAGTTGCCCGATGATGGCAAGCACGCCAGCCGCGAGATCCCGATATGGATGTTCGATCGGGTCCTGTGCTCGCGGATGAAGTCGACGCCGCAACCCCACGTCTGCTGGCCGGCGCTTGTCGATCTGAAACGTCTCCTCGAAGAGATCCGTCAGACGGAAGGCTCCGGGCTGATAGAAGATCGTTTCCAACCGACCAGGGAGGAAAGCGATGCGACATCGACCGGCCCGACGCCATGTCTACCAGACCGAGCTCTTCGAGACCGAGACCGATCGGCCGAGCTGGCGGGAGCTGCCGGCCCGGACTCGGGAAACGGTGACGTCTCTGGTGGCTCAGCTGCTCTCGGAGCTGAGCCAGCCAAGACAGACGAGACGCGCAAAGGAGGGGGAGCATGAGTGAGAAGCTCACGGCTCGCCATCTCGAGCGCCGGGCGCTGATCTACGTGCGCCAGTCGTCGCACCACCAGCTCGTCCACAACACTGAGAGCCGGCGTCTGCAGTACTCGATGGAGCAGCGCGTGCGGGAGCTGGGATGGCAAGAGACGGAAGTCATTGATGAAGATCAAGGGCTCTCCGCGACATCGACGCACGGGCGCACCGGGTTTCAACGTCTGGTGGCCGAGGTCTGCCTGGGGAAGATCGGTGCCGTGGCCGCGATCGAGGTGTCGCGTTTCGCACGCAATAACCGCGATTGGCATCAGCTGATCGAGATGTGCGGCATGGTGGAGACGCTGCTGATTGATCACGACACGATCTACGATCCTCGTCGGGCCAACGATCGCCTGCTCTTGGGTCTGAAGGGTTCGATGAGCGAGTACGAGCTGGATCTTCTGCGCCAGCGCTCGCTGGAGGCTCGGTGGGCGAAAGCCCGGCGAGGCGAGCTCGTGATCGAGGCTCCGGTAGGCTTTGTCAAGACAGTGGATCAACGCTTGGAGAAGGATCCGGATCTTCGCGTACAGAGGGCGATCGAGCTGGTCTTCTCCAAATTCTTCGAGTTGGGGACGGCTCGGCAGGCCGGGCTTTGGTTTCTGGAGAACGGCGTGGACCTGCCCGCCAAGCGACGCGGCTCGACAGGCTATGAGACTTGGTGGCGACGGCCGGCCTACCGCACCGTGATCAGTATTCTGAAAGAGCCCACCTACGCCGGCGCCTACGCCTACGGCCGCACGACCTCTCGGACCGAGGTCATCGACGGCTCAGTGCACAAGAGCGTCGTGCGCAAGCCCCTGGACGAGTGGACGGTATTGATTCCCGACCATCACGAGGGCTACATTGGGTGGGAGCAGTTTCAGAGGATCCAGCAGATGCTCGATGACAATGTGGCCCACTTCCACCCGGATCGCCGCCGTGGAGCCCCCAAACGGGGGGCAGCACTGCTGGCGGGGCTCTTGCGTTGCGGTCGCTGCGGTCGCAAGCTGAAGGTCGGATACTCAGGCAAGAATGCCGCCGTCCCGCGCTATCAATGCCATCGGGCTCGCCTCGACCATCTGGCCCCGAAGTGCATCGCCTTCGGCGGTTTGTCGGTCGACCAGGCCGTGGCGAGGGAGATCCTCGAGGTGGTGCGGCCGTGTGCGGTCGACGCCGCGAGACGGGCGGTGTCGCAAGCCGCCGCTCGCCACCAGGAGCGGATCGAGGCTCTGTCCTTGGAGCTCGAGGCCGCTCGCTACGCTGCGGAGTTAGCCGGTCGGCGCTATGACGCGATGGACCCCGACAATCGTCTCGTCGCGGGCGAGCTCGAGCGGCGCTGGGACGAGGCGTTGCAGAAGGTCCGCGATCTGGAGAGAAAGCTGGATCAAGGATCCGTGCGGGAAACCCCGGAGGAAACGAGCTTTGAGGACCTGACAGATCTCGAGCTCGATCTCGACCGTGCGTGGGAGGCTGCGGAAACGGACCCACGACTCCGGAAGCGCATCCTCAGAGCGCTGATCGAGGAGATCGTCGTCGACATCGACTCCGAAGCCAGCGAGGTCGTGCTGGCGATTCATTGGAAGGGAGGCGTGCACAGCGAGCTGCAGATCCCGCGGCGTCGAAGGGGACAGAGCGGATCGCACACGAGCCCCGACGTGGTCGATGCCATCCGCGAACTGGCTCGCATCTCGAATGACCGAGCGATTGCGGGCTACCTCACTCGCAACGGCCTGCTCACAGCACGCGGCAACCGCTGGTCGGCCATGGCGGTGACATCGCTGCGCAACCACCGCGGGATCCCGGTCTACGCAGCCGCGACACAGCAAGCCGAGGGATGGATGAATTTGACCGTTGCGGCGGCCCATCTCGGTGTCGCCGCGAAGACGCTACGGCGCGCTGCAGAGCGCGGCGACATACCGGCGAAACACCCGCTCAAGGACGGCCCATGGATCTTCAACCGCCGCGACCTGGAGGATCCGACCCTCCAACAGAGAATCCGAGATGGCCTCGGAGGTCCAAGACCACCCGCGGGACCTGATGACGCTCAGCTAACTCTATGACTTTCAAGCACATAGCGAGGTGAAGTACTGTGACTCCCACTTGTACTGCCACCGCCAGCGCTCGGTGAGCACTTGGACCTCCTTGAGCGTGTAGAAGA
Organism: uncultured bacterium; assembly: GCA_938016625.1. Lineage (GTDB taxonomy): Bacteria > Acidobacteriota > Thermoanaerobaculia > Multivoradales > JAHEKO01 > M0029. The sequence goes on from CALILB010000275.1 coordinate 3,162, forward strand.
TCTCGCCGTCGAGAAACTCGTCTCGCAGTCGGGCATTGAAAGACTCGACGTAGCCGTTCTCCCAGGGACTGCCCGGCTCGATGAAGAGCGCAGCCACCTTGAGCCGGCCGAGCCACTCCCGGACTGCCTTGGCCGTGAACTCCGGCCCGTTGTCTGAGCGGATGTAGGTCGGCAGGCCTCGAGAGAGGAAGAGGTCCGCCAGGACTTCGATCACCTCCCAGGAAGAAAGCTTCCGCGCTACCCGAATCGTCAGACACTCCCGCGTGAACTCATCGACGACGACCAGCATCCGGTAGACGAGACCGTCCGTCGTCCGATCCTGCACGAAGTCGTACGACCAGAC
>CALILB010000276.1 GCA_938016625.1 uncultured bacterium
GGCCAGCATGATCCCCTTGTCGGTCAGCTGACGCTCGAATTCGTTGATCTCCCGGTACGCGCGCTTCCACTCTTCCGGTGTCGCAAAGCCCTCGACCCTCTCGACCAGCACACGTCCGTACCAGCTGCGGTCGAAGACGACAATCTGTTTGTCTTCCGGCGGACGGAGCCGACGCCAGAATCGCCAGAGATAGTGATGGGTCTTGTCGTCACCGGCTGGTGCGGCGATGGCATAGACCTGATAGCCGCGGGGGTCGATCTTTTCTGTCACCCGCCGAATGGCTCCACCTTTGCCGGCCGCGTCCCATCCCTCGACGACAACCACCAGTGATCGCTTCTGCACATAGAGCTCGTGTGCCAGCTCGCGCAGTCGCAGTTGGTGATCGATCAGCTTTTGCTTGTAGGTGGCGCGATCGAGCTTCTTGGTCAAGTCGACGGAGTTCAGCATCGGCTCAGTCTTCCATCTCGTCGTCGTCGAGGTCGTCGAGGTCGTCGTCCTCTTCCTCTTCCACAAACGGTTCGGGGATCTCGTGACCGTGTTTGCGCATCCCCTCTTCCATGCGGCCGATCAGGGTGTCGAAGACCTTGACCCTGGACCACCGCCGATCGGTGGCCTCGACCAGCGTCCAAGGTCCCCACTCGCTCTCGGTGCGCTCGAGCATATCCTCGGTGGCGAGGAGGTACTCGTCGTATTTCTTGTGGTGTTCCCAGTCTTCGGGCTCGACGTGCCAGGCCGTGCTGGAGTCCGATTCCAGCTTCTTGAAGCGCTCTTTCTGCTCCTTCTTGTCGATGTGGAGGAAGAATTTGACGATGACGTAGCGGTCATCCGCCAGGGCGCGTTCGAAGGAGACGATGTCGTTGTAGGCCTGGCTCCACCTCTTCTTCTCGATCAGTCCCTCGACCCTTTCGACCAGTACCCGCCCATACCAGCTGCGGTCGAAAATGGCCACCTCACCCCAGTTGGGGATCTTGTTCCAGAAACGCCACATCCAGGGCATGTGGGTCTCGAAGGTTCGCGGCTCCCTGATGGCGTGGAGGGTGAATCCCCGCGGCTCGAGCCGCTGTGTCAACTTGTTGATGGCGGTTCCCTTGCCGGCCGCGTCCCAGCCTTCGAAGACGACCACCGTGGCCAGGTTGTCCTCCCAGCAGGCGCGTTGCAGCTGGTGGAGCCGGATCTGTAGCGCCGGCATCCGCGACTTGTAATCGGCCTTGGACAGCTTGGAGTTCAGATCGAGGGCTTCGAGCATCCGGTGTCTCCGGTCAAGGTCTCATGCGTGTGCCGATCTCACGCCACAGTTCCTCATAGGCCTTGGCCGGCTGACTGCGCCCGGCAAAGACCGCTAGAGGCGCGCGGTGGAGCCCCATCTGCTCGACCACACTCGAGTAAGGGATCCTGGTTTCGAGCATACCGTGGGTGCTCGAGTCGGTCGCTTCGGAAATCCTCCGGTGCAGCGCTTTTCGCCGATCGATCATACAAAAGAACGGAATCACCATCGGTCGTCGCTTGTCCCGAGCGTCGAGATGACGGCAGAGTTGATTCAGCGTGCGCAGCGACAGGGTTGTCGGAATCGTTGGTACCAACAGGGCATCGGCCGCCACAAAAACGCTCTCCGACACCAACGAAAGGCTGGGAGCGCAGTCGAGAAAGAGGGTGTCGTACTCGGCGGCGAGGGGTTGGAGCAGACGCGCCAGGCGTTTGGTCGGCTTCTTTGTCCTCTCGAGGGCGAGGTCCATGTTGCGATAGGAGAAATCGGCCGGCAGCAGATCGAGTCCCTCGAAGTCGGTACCCCGGATCAGGGAATCGAGGTCGCTTCTGCCACGAACCAGTTTCTTGCCGCCACCCTTGATTTTGGCCCTGATGCGGAAGTAGAAGGTGGCGGCACCCTGCGGATCGAGATCCCAGATAAGGGTGCGGTCACCACTCGCGGCGGCCAGGTAGGCCAGATTGACTGCGGTGGCTGTCTTCCCGACACCGCCCTTTATGTTGTAGGTGGCGAAGACTTTCACTGGCTCTCGGTCTCCTCGCTCTTGAAGAGGCGACGAAACCGCTTGCGAATGCCGCGGGTCGAAAACTCCTCAAACTGCCGGTAGAAGTCCTCCCTTTCTTTTTCCTGGCCGGCTTCCAGACGCTCCTGGAGCCTTCCCATGGCCATCAGGGTCTCCGCCGGCTCGAGGCGGTCGTCGACCATCTGCTTTGCAAAGCGCCCGAGGGTTTCCTGCTGGACGACAAAGTCGTTGAAGTCCCCGAGGTTGTCCTGCAGTTGTTTGAGCGCCTTGACGAGTCTGCCGATCTCCTCGGCGTCGTAGAGCGAGCGGAAGAACTCCAGGAGATAGCGGAGCTTCTTGGCCTCGATACGGAGACGATGGAGCGCCTCCGGAGGAGTCTCGGGGCCGATGGCCTCGCCTTTTTCGAGCACCCTCCGATAGGCCTTCCAGATCCGCCGGGAGGCGAGCTCGCCGATGGGTGTGGTCGCGTTGCGGGGAGGATCGACGTCTGCAGAGGGTTGATCGAGGAAGGCCTGCCAGCGGTCGAGGAGATCGCGATACCTCTTGCTCGCGAGCGCTCGCACCATTTTCTTGTGCTCGAGCATGCGATGACGCTCGAGAAACTCGGTGAGAGGCTCGAGGTCGGCTCGCACCTGCTCCGGCAGCAGGGCTCGATAATCGGCCATCTTCAGCAGGTGGACATCCAGATCCCGGGTCGGACCGGTGAGCTTGCCGAGCCAGGTGAATTCCTTCCGAAACTCTTTCACCGTCTCATCAGGGTAAAGACCCTTTAGCTGTGACAGGGCCGAACGCGTGCGCCGCACGGCGACCCGAAAGTCGTGGAGAAACTCGGAGTCCAGATTGGCGCGGACACCCGACTCGTTGGCCGTGATCGTTTGCAGCAACGCGCGGTAGATCTCCTTGACGGCCTCGTCGGCACGCTGGTCGGGCTCCAGATTCAGATCCAATTTGGAGCTGTAATCTCGCGGTCGACAGTCGACAGCCGCCAGTGCGAGATCCAGCGGTCGGGACGCCGCCGGCTCCGATCGGGTTTCTTCGCTGAGGAATTGGACGAGCTCTCCAAAGGCCTTCTTGTAGCCCTTGACCGGGATGACGCGGAGAACGGGTGAAAGTGATCGGCTTCGCCCGGTCTCCTCCGGACGCCTGACCGAGGCCTTCTCGAGCACCACCCGGGCCACCGTCTTGCGGTTCTCGTCCAGAATCTGCAGCGCCTCACCGCTCGCTTCGAGATGGACGACCGGCAGGAGCCGGCGCATTTCGACGACCGGCGCCAGGGCGCTGCGCAGAGATCCCATAGGTAGATCCCAGGCAAATGCCGGCACGGAGTCCAGCTGCAGCCGCTCACGGAGCCGGCCGTCGAGCGTCTGCCAGCGGAGGGTCCTGGCGTCGCCGTCGGCGGTGGCCTCGAGAACGCTTCCCGCCCGGTGGAGACGCCAGTCGAAAGTGTCGTAGAAAGTAGTCTTGTG
>CALILB010000277.1 GCA_938016625.1 uncultured bacterium
CCAAGAGGCAGTAGACCCAGAGCATCGTGAACATCCCGGAGACATCCAGGTCGGTGCCGAGCGAATGATAGGTCTGGAGCCAGCCCACGCTGAGCCTGACATAGACGAGCATTAGGAGCCCGATCAGACCGTGAGCCATCAAGCGCGAGACGTTGCGCGTCAGACCCTTGCGGCGGGCCACAATGTGTCCACGGGCCTTGCCCAAGGCCAGCAGCACCATGACAGCTGCAAGCCCTATATCCACATAAGTCAGGACTTCGAACATGAGATCGAGTATAAGGAAGCATCAGTAACTGTGGAGATGGCTTTCTTCACTGCCGACTCCAAAAAATCGTAACGCCGAGGTCTCTGGCACCTTTTCGGGTCAGTCCCTCCACCGTTTGGTGCCAGGGCTCGCACCAAACAGGCCAATAGGTCAAATTGGGAGCCTCCAGGCACCTGAATAGCAAGCGCTGAGCGGGAAGGTTGAAGAAGGATTTCGTATCCGGTCTTGACCGTGTGCCAAGGCTTCGACTACAGTATCTAGATAGACCGCTCAAGTTGTGAGGGAGCCCTCTCGGGCCGCGATCCTGGATCGTGCGCTTGTTTGTGCTCGCCTTTGCATGAGTAGTGACCCCATGGGATGCGACCCCTCGTCCCGCCCACTCTCGCGCGCAGTGCCATGCCACCCATCCTGTCTGGCTCTGGGAGCCTCCTCGGGCTCCCGGCGGTCGAGTGCCAGGCATCATGGCGCGGGGCGCGGCCATTCATGGAGGAGAGCCAAGTGAACCTGAAGAAGCTGTTGACTCCCGTGATCGCCGTCTCACTTCTCGGAATTTCCGCCGCGCCGGTTGCCCGAGCACAGGACGAGGTGGCTGAAGAGGCCCCCCAGCCTGCCGAAGGAGAGGAACTGGCCGAAGAGGAACTATTCGAGGACATCGTCGTCACCGCCACCAAGCGTGAGCAGAACATCTTCGAAGTACCGCTCGCGATCAGCGCATTCACGGCCGAGACGATTGATCAGATGCAGATCACCGACCTGATCGACCTCGGCAAGTTCGTCCCCAATCTCAACGTCACGGCCTTCTCGGCGGGTCACACGGCCTCGGCCAACGTCTTTATCCGCGGCATCGGATTGCAGGACCATCTGATCGCGACCGACCCGGGCGTCGGCGTCTACGTCGACGGCGTCTATCTTGGCCGCCAGGTAGGACAGAACTGGAGCCTCGCCAACATCGATCGCGTCGAGGTGCTCAGAGGTCCTCAGGGGGTGTCCTTCGGTCGCAACTCGATCGGCGGCGCCATCCACATCATCACGCGCAGGCCGGGCGATGACGAGGGTGGCCGCGCCACACTTCAGATCGGCAGCCGCAACCGGCTCAACGGGGAGTTCTACACCAACAACAGGCTGAGCGACGACGTCGCCCTGAGCGTAACGGGGGCCTTCAGGCGCAGGGACGGCATCGGCGAGTTCCAGCTGCTCGACAATCCCAGAAAAGAGGTCGGCGAGCTGCAGGACACCTCTGCACGCGTAGCGCTCCTCTGGACCCCGAGCGACCGGTTCTCCCTGCTGCTCACCGGGGACGGGAACCAGGGCGACAACGGTCTCAGACCCTACACCACCCTCATCGACGAGGTACCCAACGGCGCCCTCGTCGCTGCCGGCTTCAGCAATGACGACACCTCCGATGACCCCTACGACAACAATACAGGCCAGGGGGAACAGGTGGCGGTCACGAACCAGGCCTACGGTATCTCTCTCACCGCCGACTACCACTTCTCGGACAACCTCACTGGAAGATTCCTCGCCAGCGATCGCCATTCCGAATACTCCGCCGGGCTCGACGACGACAGCTTCTTCGAGAACTTCCTGACCTTCCCGGAAGACGGTTTCGCGGACCAGACTTCGCTGGAGCTCCAGTTCAACGGTGTCTACGGGGATCTGGACTTCGTGAGCGGGCTCTTCTACTTCAATGAAGACGGTGAGAACGCCCAGATTCCCAACATCTTCCTGGGAGATCCCGGCACCTATGTCATCTCTCAAGAGGTCGACAGCCTCGCCCTCTACGGCAAAGTCGGCTATCAGATCACCGCCCGCTTCCGCCTGGCGGGCGGCCTCCGGTTCACGGACGACGACAAGAACGCCTTCGTCAACATCAACGACTTCGTCGAGACGCCGGGCCAACGCGACTGGCAGGAAGTGATGTGGGACCTGTCGGGCTCCTACGATTTCGAGAACGGGCTGATCGGCTATGCGACGATTCAGAGTGGCTACCAGTCCGGCCAGTTCCCGGCGCGAGCCTTCTGCCTGTTCGGCGATCTGGACTTCTCGCAGCCAGGCAACGTGAGCCCCGACAACTGCTTCGTGGCCAACGACAACATCACCGCGCTCAACTACGAGGTTGGCATCAAGGGACGACCGGTGTCGAACTTTCAGATGAGCGTCGCCGTCTTCTACACCGACTATATAGACCTGCCGTATCAGGTCAGCACGACATCCGGCGCGGGCTTCGACACCCGGAACATCATTGTCGATCAGACGTCGACCGGCATCGAATGGGAGAGCTCCTGGGCAGCCGGTGGCGGCTTCAGCCTCTACGCCACGGTCGGCTATCTCGACGCCGACATCGACGACCCCGTCGCCGTGGCCCCGCTGACGCCGGAATGGACCGCTTCGTTGAGCCCCGAGTACATCTATCAGATGGCCGATGGCGGTTCGGTGTCGTTCAGGGTGGACTGGTCCTACCGGGACGAGATGTTTGGCGAGCCGACGGCAGATCCTCTCAGGTTCACGGGGATCGACAGCCGGAGCCTGGTCAATGCGGACATCGCCTATTACGCGCCGAATGGAAAGTGGTCCCTGTCCGCCTACGGAACCAACGTCTCGGATGAGCGGTACGACAACGCGCGCCTGAACACCGGCGACTACATTCTGGTCATGCTGAGCAATGATGCCAGCGAGTTCGGTCTTCGGCTTTCGAGGTACTTCTGAGGGTTGTCACTCGTCAAAACCCTATCTGCCTTGCAATGGGTGGCTAC
>CALILB010000278.1 GCA_938016625.1 uncultured bacterium
CAGGAGCGGTTGGTGTTGGAGACGGAGACCTATCTGGATGAACATCTGATTCGGCACTTGCAGGTTGGGGAGAAGAAGGGCCTAGGGGCTTGAGGGCTCCCATCCTCCCCGGCCGGCACAGAGACCGGCCGCTTCTGGGGCGGACAGAGGGGTCGGGCATTGAAGACTGATGGCTACGATCGTTATCGAGTTGCACGACACCGGTATTGCGGCTTTTGACGAGTCGGGGTTGGTGCTGCCGCCGGATCCGGGGTATGCGCTGGTCGACGGCGAGGAGCTCGCAACCGGGCATGCGGCGCTCGGACACGGACGGTTGAAGCCGCGACGGGTTCATCACCGGTTCTGGGACGAGCTCGACACGACTCCGCTCTCACGACCCTTTCCGCGCGGGCTCAACCGGGGCGATCTGGCGCACGCGCAGCTGTCCCGCATCTGGTCCACCCTCCGGCAACGACCAACCTCGGCGCCCTCGACACGGCCCACCACCGCGCCCCTGAAGCGGCCGGCCTCCGTGCCGGCCGATGGGAACTCGGACACCGTCATCCTCGCCGTCCCCGGCTCCTTCTCCACCGACCAGCTCAGTCTGATCCTGGGGATCGCCAAGGCCTGTGAGATGCCGGTGGTCGGTATGGTCGACACCGCCGTGGCGGCCTCGGCCCACGGCTACCCGGGTGCCAGACTTCTCCACCTCGACTTGCTGCTCCACCGCGTGGTGCTCACCGAGATGATCCAGGAGGATGGTGAGGTCGCTCGCCGCCACGTCGAAACGATCGAAGAGACGGGTCTGGTCGAGCTGCTCGATCTCTGGGCCAAACACATCGCCGATCTCTTTATCCACGAGACACGATTCGACCCCCTCCACTCCGCGGCCACCGAGCAGGGCCTCTACGACCATCTCCCTGAGACCCTGGCCAGGCTCCGACGGGCCGACAGCGCCCTGCTGGTGATGGAGACCGGCGGCAAGGAGAAGAGCGTCGAGATCGGCCACCGGCAGCTGGTGGCCGCGGCCAACCGGATCTATCAGTCGATCCTCCAGCTCGTCCGCTCGTCGGCCGAAACCGGGCCGCCAGCCACCCTTCTCCTCTCCCATCGGATCACCCAGCTGCCCGGGCTCGAGCAACAGTTAATCGACGCCGTCGGCACCGCCATGGTCAAGCTGTCGGCAGGAGCCGCGGCGGCCGGCGCCCTCGAGCACAGCCGGCTGATTGCCGCCGCGACCGATGAGGTCCCGTTTGTCACCCGCCTACCGGCAATCGCTAGTGCCGAACCCGTTTCCTCAGTGGCAGACGACGACGAGGAGCCGTCAAGCAAGCAGGTGGCCCGAAGACCGACCCACGTGGTTCACGAGGGAGTCGCCTACCCCATCACCGAGCAGCTTCTCGCCCTCGGTACCGAGATCCAGGAGGGAGGCCGCGGGATCGAGCTCGCGGGCGCCACTGCTGGAGTCTCACGCGCCCACTGCAGCATCTTTGTCTCCGAGGGCCGGGTTGTGGTCGAAGACCACAGTACCTACGGCTCCTTTCTCAACGGCGAGAGGGTCGACGGCTCGGCCACCCTCGAGGCCGGCGACCGTCTGCGGCTGGGCAGCCCCGGGATCGAGCTCCAACTGATCGCTGTCGAGGAGAACGATGGCACGGCGTGAGATCAGCATCCTCGGCTTCTCCTTTCTCGACGCCATGACCTGCGGCTTTGGCGCCGTGGTGCTGCTCTTCATGATCATCAACGCCTCGGTCGACCTCCGCGCCACCCAGTTGACCAGCGACCTGCGCGCCGAGGCCGACCGCCTCGAAGAAGAGGTACTCGATGGCCACGAGAATCTGGTCGAGCTGCGAAATTCTCTACGCGAGATCGAGGACGAGAATGTCCTCGCCCAGGGTCTCTCCCGCCGCATGCTCCAGACCATCGAGGCGCTGCGGGAGGAGCTGGCCACCTACGACGAGCTGACCCTCGCCCGCCGCGAGCACATCAACCAGCTGATGACCGATCTCAAGAGTCTGGACGAGAGCACCAAGCGGCTCTCCGGCGGGGTGCCGAGCGACGAGGTGCCGGGAGACCGGATACGCACTCATATCGGTGACGGCGACCGCCAGTACCTGACCGGCCTGAAGGTCGGTGGCAATCGCATCTTCATCCTCGTCGACTCCTCGGCCAGCATGCTGGACGAGACCATCGTCAACATCATCCGCCGGCGTAACCTCCCCGACGCGCGCAAGATCCGCTCCAGGAAGTGGCGCCAGGCGGTCTCCACCATCGACTGGGTGACCACCCAGCTGCCGCGCGACAGCAGCTTCCAGCTCTACACCTTCAACGAAGAGGCGCAGCCGATGGTCGAGGGCAGCGAAGGCCAGTGGCTCGACGCCGGCGACGCGGCCGTGCTCGATGAAGCGGTACTCAGCCTCAAACAGGTAGTGCCCGGGAAGGGCACCAACCTCTACAACGGTTTCCGGGCCGCCGAGGCGATGCAGCCACCACCCGACAATCTGATCCTCCTGGTGGACGGCCTCCCCACCCAGGGTCGGACCCCGCCAAAGAGAGGGACGGTGTCGGGTCGACAGCGGGCCAAGCTCTTTAGAAGCGCGCTCGAGCGGCTGCCGAGAGGCGTACCGGTCAATGTGATTCTCTTCCCGATGGAAGGCGACCCGGCGGCACCCAGCGCCTACTGGCAGCTGGCCCTCAGTACGCGTGGCGCCTTTCTGAGCCCCTCGGGGGCCTGGCCATGAGACGGAAGCGCCGCAGTCCGTTTGCGGGGTTCAATCTTTCGTTTCTCGATGTCATCAGCTGTGGCTTTGGCGCCATTGTGCTGCTGCTGGTGCTCACCAAGATCGGCGAGCCCGGCGCCCTGGAGAAGGCCCGCCAGGATCTGGATGCCCTGATCGCCCAGCTCCAGGAGGAGATCTACGAGATACGCGGCGAGACCGAGATCTTCAACCGCGAGCTGGTGAGCCGCGAGGAGCAGCTCTCCGACGAGCGCGAGCAGGTGGCTCGGTTGAGGGGGGATCTATCCGACCTTCGTGGTGAGTTTGCGGCCACCGACGAGCTCTCCGAGGTCAACGAGATCATCGAGGGGCGGCTGCTTGCCGCCCAGCAGACCCTGACCGAGGAGATGAAACGGCTCCAAGCCCAAGCCGAGCGCCGACAGGTCGACAGATCCCTCGTCGGCGGCATCCCGGTCGACAGCGAGTACGTCATATTTGTCATCGACACTTCGGGCAGCATGTTTACTTACGCCTGGCCGACGGTGCTGCAGAAGATGACGCAGGTCCTCGACATCTACCCCAAGGTCAAGGGCATCCAGGTGATGAACGACATGGGCCAGTACATGTTCTCCCGCTACGCCGGCAAATGGATCCCCGACACCCCCGGCCGCCGCAAGGTCATCATCGAGCGCCTCAGAACCTGGAACGTCTTTTCCAAC
>CALILB010000279.1 GCA_938016625.1 uncultured bacterium
GGTGTCCCTGGTCGCGGGCAAAAGCGGCACTGGCCGAATAGACCATGGTCAATCCGAGGCCCACCAACACGATCACGGTGGTGAAGAGCACTTTGTCGAAGGCAAGCTTTCTAGCCATCGAGCGCCCTCACCAGATCTTGAAAGTGATCCCCGCGCGCGTGGAAGTCGTGGTACTGGTCGAAGCTGGCGCAGGCGGGGGAGAGCAGAACGATCTCGCCTGCCCCGACTCGGGCCGACGCCGAGGCCACGGCGGTTGCCAGATCGTCCGCCCGTTCGCAGGCGACGCGACCGGTCAGCGCCTCGGCTACTCGATCTGCCGCCTCTCCGATCAGATAGACGCGGACCGCCTTGCGCTCGACAATGGACGCCAGAGCGCTGAAATCGCTCCCCTTGTCGCGGCCACCCAGAATCAAGTGGACCGAGCCGTCGGCAAATCCCTCGAGTGATTTGAGGGTCGCCCCCACGTTGGTGCCTTTGGAGTCGTCGTACCAGCGAACATCGCCCTGCTCGAGCACCAATTCGAGGCGATGAGGAAGCCCGGAGAAGGTACCCAGCGTCGGCGCGATCATGGCCGGCTCGGCATCGAAGGCTCGAGCCAGCAGAACCGCCGCCATGGCGTTCTCCAGGTTGTGAGTGCCGGAAAGAGAAAGATCCCGCCTTCGAAACAGCTCGCTCTCCGGCCGACCCGGAGCGGCCTCGACCACCCGGTCCCCATCCAGAAAGCAGCCATCCTCGACCGCACGCAGCCGCGAGAAGAAGCGGCGCCTGGAGCTCACCGCCACTTCGGCCACCAGGGGATCGTCGGCGTTGATGACCGCGATGTCCTCTTCACCCTGGTTGTCGAAGAGCCTCGTTTTGGCGGCGATGTAGCCCCGCAGATCGGCGTGGCGGTCGAGGTGATCCGCCGATATGTTGAGCAGCGCCGCCGCCCGTGGGTGAAATCCATCGATCGTCTCGAGCTGGAAACTGGAGAGCTCGGTGACGAAAATCCGACCGGCATCTCCCTCGGCGCAGGCGCTCAATGGCCGACCGATGTTGCCGCATACCTCGACCGCAAAACCGCTGGCACGGAGCAGCGCACCGGTCAGCGCGGTGGTGGTGCTTTTGCCGTTGCTGCCGGTGATGCCGATGACCGGCCCGTTGACAAAGGCCCAGCCGAGCTCCACCTCGGCGATTACCGGAATTCCCGCCTGGCGAGCAGCCGCCAGCAATGGCCGCTCCGCCGGCACCCCGGGGCTCACCACTACCCCATCCAGCCCGCCGGGAAGCTCCGTGGGCTCTCGGCCCAGGAGCAGGGCGACACCGGGGTCGGAGGCCAGCTCACCCAGATCGAGCTCACTCGCGGCCCGCCGGTCGACACCGACCACCTCGACCCCCCGCGAGCGCAGCAACCGCACTGCCGCCAAGCCCGACAGCCCCAAGCCATAAACCAGGGCACGATGCCATTCCCGCTGGGACCAGGGAGCTTTCATCTCAGTTTCAACGTCGACAGACTGAGCAGCGCGAACAGCACCGCGATAATCCAGAAACGTACGATGATCTTGGGCTCCGCCCAGCCGGAGAGCTCGAAATGGTGATGTAGGGGCGCCATCCGCAGCACCCGGCGACCGGTCGTCTTGAACGAGGCCACCTGGACGATGACCGAGAGGGCCTCGATGACAAAGAGGCCACCGACCAGAACGAGAACGATCTCCTGCTTCGACAGCACGGCTACCATACCGATGGCTCCGCCGATCGCCAGCGAGCCCACATCCCCCATAAAGACCTCTGCTGGATATGAGTTGAACCAGAGAAACCCGAGACTGGCACCGACCAGCGCGGCACAGAAGACGGCGACTTCGCCGACGCCACGGAGATAGGGCACCTGGAGGTACCCAGCCACCACCGAGTTGCCGGCGATATAGGTGAAGATGGCGTATGTGGCCGCTGCGATCAGGGTCGCCCCGATGGCAAGACCATCGAGCCCGTCGGTCAGATTCACCGCGTTCGAGGAGCCGGCGAGGATGATGGCCACAAACGGCAGATAGAACAGACCGAGGTCGTACACCGCCCGTTTGAAGAACGGCATCGCCACCGTCCCTCCAAAACCGTAGTCGGGAGGCAGGGAGAGGATGATGGCGCCGGCGACCAGCCCCACCGTGATCTGCAGCAGAAACTTGACCTTTGCCGAGAGACCGAGGTTGCGCCGGAAACGGAGCTTGAGCAAGTCGTCCACCAGACCGATGGCGCCAAAGGCCAGGGTCACCCCGATGGCCAGCCAGACAAAGGGGTTGGTGAGGTTTGCCCAGAGCAGGGTCGGCAGCACCACCGAGAAGAGGATCAGCACCCCCCCCATCGTCGGTGTGCCGGCCTTTACCTGATGCCTTTCGGGACCGACGTCCCGGATGCTCTGCCCGACCGACCAACGTCGCAGCAGCCGGATAAAGCCCGGACCCAGCAGCAGAGAGAGCAGGACAGCCGTGACCACCGCCATGGCGGCGCGAAAAGTGATGTACCGGAAGACGTTGAAGACCGCAAACTGCTCGTGAAGCGGGAAGAGGAGGTGATAGAGCATCAGCCGGCCCCCTCCGCCTCGGCCAGCAGGGAGTCGACCACACGCTCGAGCGCGACACCACGCGACCCCTTGACGAGTACGACATCACCCGGCTCGAGCCGGCCACGGAGCTCGGCAGCGGCCGCGGGCGCATCTTCATACCAGAGCCCCTCGGCATCTACCTCGCCGGCGCCGGCCACGATCTCCCGCGCCAGCTCGCCCACACCGATGACGGGCCCGAATCCCAGCTCGGCCGCCTCACGGCCCGCCGCGCGGTGGAAGCCGGGTGCCCCCTCGCCCAGCTCGAGCATGTCGCCCAACACCGCCCAATGTCGTTTGGCCGGCAGGGCGCGAGCGCTCTCCAGAGCCCGGCTCAGAGCCACCGGGTTCGAGTTGTAGGTATCGTCGATCACCACCCGGTCGGCGGAGAGCCGGTGGACGATGCCTCGACCCGCCAGGGGGTCAAGGGTCCTCAACCCCTCCTGGATGTCCTCCAGATTCACTCCGAGGTGGTAGGCACAGGCAGCAGCAGCCAAACAGTTCTCCACGTTGTACCGACCGTAGAGCGGCAGGTGGATCTCGCCCCGCTCCTCTCCCAGCACCAGGACAAACCGCGTACCCGCCGACTGGGCATCCAATTCGATCTTCTCGGCGCGCACCTCGGCCGGCTCCTCGATGCCAAACCAGACCACCTCGCCCTTGAATCGTTGCCCAATCCGTGCCGCCTCGGGATCGTCCCTATTGGCGACCAGGACACCACCGGGAGCCAGTCCCTCCAGGATCTCCGCTTTGGCTTCGGCGATGGCCCGCAGGGAGCCGAAGAACTCCAGATGCACCGGCCTGACATTGGTGAGTATCGCCACATCGGGTCGGCCGAGGCGGCTGATCTGCCCCAGCTCGCCGGGGGTCGACATCCCCATCTCCGCCACCATCCACTCGGTATCCTCGGGGATCCCCAACAGCGCGACGGGGAACCCAAACAGATTGTTGAG
>CALILB010000280.1 GCA_938016625.1 uncultured bacterium
CGTTGGGCATCATCGGTCTCACCTCGTTCTCGGTCACCCAGCGCACCCGGCAGATCGGTACCCGGCGGGCGCTTGGCGCCACCAGGGGTGACATCCTGCGCTATTTCCTGGTCGAGAACTGGGTCATCACCGGTATTGGTCTAGCCCTGGGAGTGCTCATGACTTTTGGCCTGAACTACGCCCTCGTGCATGTGGCCGAGGCGCCAAAGATGAGCTGGGGGCTGCTGGCCCTGGGTGCCCTGGCACTCTGGCTGACCGGGATCGTGGCTGCGCTGGCTCCCGCCCTGCGGGCCACCTCGGTCGCCCCGGAGATCGCCACCCGCACCGTCTGAAAAGGACAGGGGGCCGAGCCGACGGCGGTATCGCTATTCGCCGAGTTGTTGACGCCAGGGGGCGCCGTCCAGATAGAGCTCGATGATCGCCGGGGTGCCACTCGGCCCGCAGGTGAGCTCGATCGAGGCCTCACGCTTGCGCAGTGCCTCCTCCAACTCTCGCGCCCGGTCCTCCGGTACAAAGTAGCGCAGCGGTGGCTCGACGGCCTCGGCACGTAGCCAGCTGTCGCAACTCTCTACCGCATAGCACGAGGTCTGACGCACGGCCGGGTCGATTCCGAGCTCATTTGTACGGGTGAGACAGAGACAGCAATCGGCGTCGAGGTCGGGTCGGCTCTCGGTGACCCGGTCCCCGCAATCGCTCTGGCCCTGCCAGTTGAAGCGGAACTGGTATCTCAGATAGCGGCCATGGAGCAGGTCCCGCGGATCGTACCCTTCGATCGGGATGTGCCAGGTCGGACCGCTGCGGGCCGCAAACTCCGCCCTGCCAACCAGAAACAGCAGACCCACGATGGGGATGAGAACGGCAATCCTCACCCAGCGGTACTTCACCTCGAGTCCTCCGCTGTGAGCTCGCGAGTGAATTCCCGGCGCTTGCGCACCCAGAGCCAGACCATCCCGAGAGTCAGCATTCCGCCGGTCACCAATCCCACGCCGGTGCCGAGCAGGCTGCCAAACACCTCGAAGTAGACGATGAGAATCCGGATGCCGACGACGGCGGTGGCGAGGTTGAGCAGACTCAACAACCCGGCCTGATGGGTGGTGTAGGCCACCAGAACCCACAGACCGATAAAGGTGAGTGCGGCAACGAGGTCCAAATCCCCGGGCGAGATGACCAGCGGCACGTAGGCCAGCAGCAGACAGGTCACCAGCAGCCAGCGCGCCGGCCGGCCCCAGCGCCTATCCGGGATCCGGGTCCAAACCCAACCGGTCAAGACGGCTGAAATCACGAAGCCGACCCCGAGCCATCGCCAGTACTCGTCGGCGGTGTCCTCGTAGAAGGCGAAGGTACCAAAGCTGGCGCAAAGGACGATCTCCGCCCAGCCGACCGCTTCGAACACGCGTGCCAGGGCCGGGCGAATGCTCCGTACCCAGGCCGAGCGACCGATGGCGATGGCGACGATCGGGGCGAGGTAGGCGGCCCCCAGTGCCAGTGCCATCTGGTCGTCGGACTTCCCTCCGAGCCATACCAGCCAGGTGGCGTAGGTAATCTGGAGACCGGCCAGCCAGACAAAGGCCGCAAAGCCGGAGCGGGCGCGAGTCATGAGCACCGCCGTCAGAACCGACCAGACGGCCATCGCCTCACGCGCCTTCCCACCCAGCTGGTAGACCTGTCCGACCAGAGCGATCGAGGCCATCACCAACCCATAGAGAACGACGATGGCCACCTCGCGCGCCCAGGCGGGGCCGTGCTCTTCCAGCCACACCACAGCCAAACCCAGAGCGATCACCAGCGCCAGATCGACCCCGATCTTGACCCTCCCCGGAATGGCATCCCAGTTGGAGGCCACGATCGAAACGACTCCGATGGCGATAGCCAGCCCACCGAGACCGGCGATGGCGTAGAGAAACAGCGGCCGCCCGCGCTCCTTCTCGAACACGGCTATACGCCCCGCCTGGTCGGCGTCGATCAGGTCGGCTGACAACCAACGCTCGAGCTGGCGCTCGAGAAGCATCTTTGTAGGTTACCTCGAAATCTGACGGTCGAGGGTCTCCTCACGAGAGCGGTAGGCGGAGTCGGGCGCGGCATCCCGGGCCATCGGTCCGGTTCTCGAGTGTGAGGCTGCCGCCGTTGGCCTCGGCGATCTGCCGGCTGAGAACCAGACCGATGCCGCTGCCCCCCGGCTTGGTGGTGAAGAAGGGCACGAAGAGGTTGGCACTCTCCGGTAGGCCGGGCCCTTCGTCTTCCACCACCACCTCGCAATCCCCGGCCCGCTTGCGCCAACTGATCCCTACCCCGCCACCGGTCTCGAGCGTGGCGTCGACAGCGTTCTTGATGATGTTTATCAGCGCCTGCTCGATCTGAGTGCGGTCGGCCTGGACAACGAGTGCAGGGCCTTCCACGATGTCGATCGGTATTCTGGGCTCGACCGCTGCGGCGTGCTCGGCGACCTCGGTGATCGCCACCGGCTCGAGGTTGGGAGCCGGCAGTCTTGCCAGTTGCGAGTACGAAGCCATAAAGCGGCTCAGGGCCTCTGAGCGCTGGCGTATGACGTCCAGACCGCTCTCCAGATCCTGGTGCCACTCCTCTTTGTCGGCTTGTTTTCCCGCCAACCGATGAAGGGTTTCGGCGGTCGACTTGATCGGTCCGAGCGAGTTGTTGAGCTCGTGCCCCAGCACACGGATGAGACGCTGCCAGGTCTGACGCTCCTCCTCTCGCAATGTCTTGCTCAGATCGGTGATCACCAGCAGGTGGTGGGGAACGCCCTCCTGCCGGAATGTGCTGCGACGCACCCCCCAGCGGCCGGTCGCGCCGGGGAAGGTTCGCTC
>CALILB010000281.1 GCA_938016625.1 uncultured bacterium
CGAGATCTATCCATGAGCTCTGGTCCTCGAAATCCGCTACCGCAGCCACTCTGCCGGGTCTACGGGTCGATTCTCGACGCGGATCTCAAAATAGAGCGAGTCGGCACTGCGGCCGATCACGTGGCCCAAAGATAGCACATCGCCTTTCGCCACCTCGAGATCCCGGAGACCGGCATAGAGGGTAAAGACACGCCCGGAATGATGCATCACCGCGGTCCAGCCATATCCCTGGAAGGGCGCGGCAAAGAGCACCTCGCCCGGATATATCGCCCTTACCGGGGAGCCTGCCCCGCTCGCGAGCTCGAGACCGTTGTGGGGGGTCTGGGTCTTGTAACGTGGATCTAGGCGGGGCCCGAACGCGGTTACCACCGTTCCTTCCACCGGCCAGTCGAGCACGCCCAGAAAATTCTGCATCGGAGTTCCGCTCAGCGGCTCGGTGCTCCTGCCGTAGAGAAAGTCGAGCAGGCTCGCCAGTTTGCGCTCCTTTTCCTCCAATTGCGCGGTCTGGGTCGCCAGGCTCTGCTGCTCCTTCTCCAACCGGGCCAACAGGGTCGCCTGCCGCCGCCGCAGACGGTTCAGCTGATCGAGTCGCTGGTCTTCCGCCAACAGCCACTCCTCGATCTCGCGTTGGCGCTCCTCGAGCTCCTTGCGCTCGAACTCCAATCTGGCGCGGGTATCGACATAGTCGTCGAGAAGATCGCGGTCCCGAATGGCCAGAAATCTCACCTGTCTGATGCCCGGGAGCAGATCAGCCTGTGAGCGGATCGAGAGAAATAGTCTCAGATATCCCTGGCGACCGAGTCGGTAGAGATCAGCCAGCCTCTCCTTGAGGTTTTGGCGTAGCCTCTCGAGACGGATCTCGAGCTCGGAAACCTGCTCCTGAAGGCCCGCCAACGACTCTTCGGCCAGCGTGCGTGCGGTCTGCGCCTCGTCTACCCTCTTCTCCTGCAGCTCGATGGCGACTGCCGTCTGCTCGAGCTCACCCTTGAGCCCGGCGCTCTGCTGACGGACCTGGTTGAGCCGCACCTGGAGGCGGGCGATCTCGTCTCGAATCGCCTCCAGCTCGGCCTCACGACTACCGGTTTGGGCAACAGCGATCGAGCTCAATGTCAGGGCTATTGCAGCAACGGCGAAGGCATGCTTCATACGGCCAAGAGGTGGTCGTGTCGACTCGGCGGCATGCTAACATCCCGCCGATCTCAGAAGGTCCACCCCTCGACATGACGAGACTTTCTTTCGCGACCCCCTGCTGGCGGGTGATAGCAGTCCTGCTTCTGCTGGCAGCGGGTCTTGTTGCCGGCGGCTGCCGGCGCACGAAGGGGCCCGACCTGCCGCCGGACAACCGGCTGGTAGTAGCGCTCGAGAGTGCCCCCATCAACCTCGACCCCCGCGTCGGCACCGACCAGGCCTCGAGTCGTGTCTTCGAGGTGATGCTCAACGGGCTGGTGACAAAGGACACCAAGGGCAACCTCCTCCCCGATCTGGCGGAGTCCTGGGAGATCCTCGACGGGGGTAGGCGGTATCGCTTTCCCCTGCGCTCGGGGGTGCGCTTCCACGACGGTCGGGAGCTCTCATCCGCCGACGTCATATGGACCTTCCAGTCGATCCTGGACGGTACCGTCGTCAGCCCGAAGCGTGGCGCCTTTCAACGGCTCGAAAGCGTTGAAGCGGTAGACGATATGACCGTCGACTTCGTCATGAGCGAGCCCTTCGGCGCCATGCTGGTCAATCTCACCTCCTTCCTCGGCATCATTCCGCAAGGTATGGATTCAGAGAGCTTCAACCGCCAACCGGTGGGGACCGGCCCCTTTCGCCTCGTCGAGCGCCACCCCGACCATCTGGTCTTCGAGGCTTTCGAGGACCACTGGCGCGGACGCCCACAACTCGACGTCCTGGAGCTCCGGGAGATCCCCGACGCCACGGTACGCGCCCTCGAGCTGCAGAAAGGCTCGGTGCAGCTGGTGGTCAGCGATCTGGCTCCCGACGTGCTGCCACTGTTCCGGCAGAACCCCGCCTTCAAAGTGGTCGAGGATCCGGGCTCCAAGTACTCCTATCTCGGTGTCAATTTCGAAGATCCGATGCTCGCTCGCACCGAGGTGAGACGGGCCATGGCGCTGGCGCTCGACCGGCAAAGGCTCGTGGATACCCTGTGGCGGGGTCTGGGCATCGTCACCGAGACCGTCATCCCGCTGGGTCATTGGGCCCGTCACGATGACCTGGAGCCGATTCCGTACGACCCTGATGCGGCTCGGCGACTGCTCGATCAGGCGGGTTATCCAGACCCCGACGGAGACGGTCCACAGTCGCGGTTCGCCCTCACCTACAAGACCTCGACCGACGAGACCGCCCTGCTGCAGGCACAGATCGTCCAGGCCATGTTGGCCGAGGTGGGGATCGAAATCGAGATCCGCTCCTACGAGTTCGCAACCTTTTACAGCGACATCAAGAAAGGCAACTTCCAGGTTTTCAGCTTGACCTGGACCGGCATCATCGACCCCGACTTTTTCAGCCTGATCCTCCACTCCAAGAGCATCCCACCGGCCGGCGCCAACCGTGGCCGCTACCGCAATGCGGAATTCGATCGGATGGTGGACGAGGGTGCGAGGCGGACCAACCCGGAAGAACGGAGACCGTTCTATCTGCGAGCACAGGAGATCATGGCAACCGATCTCCCCTACATCAGTCTTTTCAATCGGGTGAACTTCGCGGTAATGCCGACCCAACTCGAGGGCTACCGCAACTACCCGAGCAGCGAGCTCTACAGCCTGAAGAACGTAAAGTGGCGCCGATAGCC
>CALILB010000282.1 GCA_938016625.1 uncultured bacterium
ATATTGGGCGCCGAGACCACCTTGCCATCGAGGACGATAGCCAGACCCCGGCCGACGTTTGCAGCGGTGGCCTCTGCAAACAACTTCCCTCCCTCATGCGTGAGGTAGAAGTTGACCACCGGTTGATTGAACTCACCCAGACCCGGTCGAGCACTCTTCAGGTCACGGCCGGTGATGACTGGCCGCTTTTGCACCAGGTAGTACTGCTCTCCGATAGCTGCCCCCTGGCGGTCGCGGACGGTGCCCGTGAGAACCTCCAGATGATCCGGCAGCACACCGCCGTGTTGGGCATCGATCTCTGCCCGGGTGGGTACCCCACCACCGCCAAGCGGGTACTCGACCAGCCGAAACTCCAAGAAGGCAGTGTTCTTAATCAGCTTCTTGACCCGCTCCGGATCGTCCACGCCCGGTAGCTGAACCACGATCCGCGTCCCCTCGAGACCTTGACGCTGAATTACCGGCTCGGCAACGCCAAACTCGTCGATGCGGTTGCGGATGGTCTCGAGCGCCTGCACGACAGCCAGGTTCTTGATCTCGTTCAGGTTCGCCGCAGCCATCTCGAACGACAGGGTCTCACCCTGGCGATTCCAGTCCCAACCCGGCAGGAATTGGCCGACTATCTCGTCGATCTTGTCGTCGCGGTCCGCCGGCACACCGTTGACCTCGAAGGTGCTGCTGGAGGTGGGGCTGCCATTGGCCTGGATCCCCGCATCCTGGAGCTCCTGGATCAGCCGGTCCATGTCCTTGGCGGTCTCGGACCGGGCGGCGTCGTCGACTTCGACCTGCAAAACGAGGTGGATGCCGCCCCGCAGATCGAGACCCAGCTTGAGCTTCTCCTGCAAGGGATGGGCTGCAAGTATCGACAACAGAACCACCGCGGCGATGACAACGCCGCGCCAGAGCAGGCTTCGACTCATCCCTGCCCTCCCTGGGGCTCCTCGCCTTCCAGCCCGGCAATGGCCGACTTGGCAACCTTGATCTTGACGTTGTCCGCCACCTTCAAGATGACCACCTTGTCGTCCACCGACGCCACGGTGCCGTAAAGGCCGCCGTTGGTGACGACCTTGTCGCCCTTCTTCATGCTTTCGACCAGCTTCTGCAGCGCCTTCTGCCGCTTGCGCATGGGCGCGATAAGAAGAAAGTAGAAGATCGCGAAGATCAGCAGCATCGGCACGATGCCCTGCAAGAGGGAGCCTGCCGGTGCGCCTTCTGCAAAGGCCAAGAGATAGGTCTGTTGAGTCATTCCATCAACCTTCCGTGCCTACATCCTCCAGCGGGAGATCGCTCGAGGTCATCCCCTCAAGAGCAGCTCTATGTACATCCCTTCAATTCAGGGAAGCTGAACCAGGTGATTCGAACTTCGCGGTGTTTCTTCGGACGAATCCTCTTGCCGGTAACCGGCGATGAGCTTTTCATCCAAAGCCGCCAGATTTCCGGACGCGATAGCTTCTCTAACATCGGCCATAAAGTCAAGGTAGAACTGGAGGTTGTGGAGTGTCGCCAGCACCGCTCCGGTGAGCTCTCCGGTCCGCACCAGGTGGTGGAGAAAAGCTCGTCCCACTCTGGTACAGGCCGGACAGCGGCAGTCGGGATCCAGCGGTCTGGAATCCTGCCGGTAGCGCGCATTCTTCAACCGCAAAATACCCTTGCGCGTAAAGACGACTCCATGCCGCGCGTTGCGTGACGGCAGCACACAATCGAAGAGATCGGTACCCCGACCGACGGCGTGCAGAATGTCCAGCGGCGTGCCCAGCCCCATGAGGTACCGGGGCTTTGTGCTCGGCAGCATGGGTGTCGCCAGCTCCACCACCGCCCGCCTCTCATCGAGAGGCTCACCGACACTGACACCGCCTACCGCATAGCCGTCGAAGTCGAGCTGGGTCAGCTCGCGGGCCGCCCGCTCCCGCAAATCGGGGAAGACCCCACCCTGGAGGATGCCAAAGAGCGCGCCGGGACCTCCGGGCCAGGCCTCGCGGGCCCGCCGCGCCCAGCCGTTCGTGCGCTCGAGGGCGACCGCCGCCTCATCCCGGCTGACGGGCCAGGGAGGACATTCGTCCAATACCATGGCGATGTCGACACCGAGGCGCAGCTGCATGTCGACAACCGTCTCCGGCGTCAGATGGAGCTCGGAGCCGTCGATGTGGCTGCGGAACGTCACACCACCGGCGTCCACCTTGTTGAGCTTGGCGAGACTGAAGACCTGGAAGCCGCCGCTGTCCGTCAGCATCGGCCCGGACCAACCCACGAACCTGTGCAGACCACCGAGCTCCTCGATGATCTCGATCCCGGGTCTGAGAGCCAAATGGTAGAGATTCGATAGCAAGATGGCGGCGCCGGCTTTCTCCAGGGCCTGCGGAGTCACACCCTTCACCGAGCCCATCGTGGCCACAGGCATGAAAGCAGGTGTCTCCACCTGCCCATGGGGAAGGGTCAGCAGGCCACGACGAGCCTGCCCGTCGTTGGCAACAACTTGAAATCTCACTGGTAAAAAGCGGTTTGGACGCGGCTCAGCGTAGACCGGCGCGGTGACTCAAGTCGATGAGCCTGACATCCACGCTGCTGGGG
>CALILB010000283.1 GCA_938016625.1 uncultured bacterium
CGGGAATCTCGCCGCTGCTCGGCCAGGTAGCGCGGCCGTTGCTCGACCTGACCCGTGCCGAGCTGCGACGAGAGGTGGCGGCCGCCGGACTTGCACCACTCGACGATCCAACCAACACCGATCTCGTGCTTCCACGCAACCGGGTTCGCCACCTGCTGCTGCCCGAGCTCCTGACCCGGGACCCAATGACGGGGGCCCGCCTCCTCCGTCTGGCCGAGGCGGCGCGACGGGGCCGTCGAGCCATCGAAGCCCAACTGGCCAAGCAGCTCCGGCCGCGAGTGGGTGCAGGCAGTGTCGAGGTGAGGCGCAGAGATCTGGAGACGCTCCCGGAATCGTTGCGGGCCCACGCCCTGTCGATGCTCCACCGGCGGGCGGGTAGCGGCTACCCACCGAGCGGCGCGGCCCGCCGCGACCTCTACCGCCAGTGCCGGGACTCGACCCGCGTGGGGTGCGACTGTGGCGACGGTTGGCGCTGGGAGAGCGAAGGTGAGCTCTTGAGACTCTGCCGTCCGGCACCGCCAACCCCCGCTTTCGCTTATACTTTCGAAGTGCCAGGTGAGCACGGGATCCCGGAGCTTGCACTGAAGGTGCGACTCCGGCGGGGTGAGGTGGCGGACTGGATGTACCGGAACGCCCCACGACGTGCCGGACTGGCCCTACCCCTGCGCTCGGGGGAAAAGGTGATGGTACGCAATCGACGGCCAGGAGACCGGATTCAGCCTTTGGGGTTTCCGTGCTCGCGCCGTTTGAAGGGTCTTTTGATGGATCGACGGGTTCCGAGGAATCTGAGAGATCGCTTGCCGCTGCTGGTGGTAGGCGAGCGGCTGGCCTGGATCCCCGGGATCGCTATCGACAACGCCTTCCAGGTCTCGCCGGGTGACCGGGCGTGGATCGCGGAGATCGAGCCTCAATGACAACCGATCGAGTCATTTCGCTCTGGGACGCAGAGACCATTCACGAGAAGGTCCAGGCCCTCGGCCAGCAGCTGGAGGAGGACTTCAAGGGTACCGATCCCCTGGTCATCTCCCTGCTGGGTGGGTCGCTGATCTTTGTCGCCGACCTTATCCGCGCCATCCAACAGCCGGTGAGATTCGAGTTCGTGCAGGTGAAGTTCTCTCCCGGCGGTCGCGACGGCGAGGTTCGCGACATCCACTATCCGATGCCGCTGAACATCTACGATCAACAACTGGTGGTCATCAAGGACGTGTCCGCATCGGGTGTGCCGGAGAGCTATCTCGCCGATCAGTTTCTGCAGCACGGCGCCAGCGACGTCAAGTTTGCCGTCCTGATCGACATTCCGGGCGACCGCAAGACCGATTTCCAAGCCGACTACAGCTGTTTCACCGCCGAGCGCAAGGGTTTGTTCGTCGGCTACGGTCTCAAACACGAAGGTCAATACGGCAACCTCCCCTATCTGGGTCGAATCGCCGAGAAGGCGGGGGGAATCTGATCGACCCCAGACCGGTTGTGAGTGAGGGGGGCGAGCAGAGTAAACAGTCTACGAGGTAGTCAAGCTTTGAATCCGACAATCAGAACTCTCATCGTCTGGATCGCCATCTTTATCGTGGTGATTCTTCTTTGGAATACGTTCCAGGCTGGGAGGGTAACTAAATTCCCCCTGACCTTTACCGATTTCCTGGCAGAGGTCGAGGACGGCCGGGTCAAGGAGGTCACCATCCGCGGTCAGGAGCTGACCGGTGTGTTTGCGGAAGGTGGCCAGTACCAGCAAGGCGACAGTTTTGTCACCTACCTCCCCGAATACCCCGATCTGGTGCAGGAGCTGCGCGAGGCCGGGGTCATCATCAAGGCCGAAGAACCGAGCGAGAACCCCCTGCTCCAGTTCCTATTCGGCTGGGCCCCGTTTCTGCTGATCATCGGTCTGTGGATCTTCTTTATGCGGCAGATGCAGTCGGGCGGTAATCGGGCCCTCTCCTTTGGCAAGAGCAAGGCCAAGCTGCTCAACACCTCCGGCAAGAAGGTGACGTTCAAGGATGTGGCGGGGGTCGAGGAGGCCAAAGAAGAGCTCTCGGAAATTATCGAATTCCTCAAGGAGCCACAAAAGTTCCAGAAGCTCGGCGGCAGGATCCCCAAGGGCGTGCTGCTGATGGGACCACCGGGAACCGGCAAGACGCTGCTCGCGAGGGCGATCGCCGGCGAGGCCGGGGTTCCCTTCTTCACCATCTCCGGCTCCGATTTTGTCGAGATGTTCGTGGGTGTCGGCGCCAGCCGTGTACGCGACCTGTTCGAGCAGGGCAAGAAGAACGCCCCCTGCATCATCTTTATCGACGAGATCGACGCCGTCGGCCGTCACCGGGGAGCCGGTCTGGGTGGTGGACACGACGAGCGCGAGCAGACCTTGAACGCCCTGCTGGTGGAGATGGACGGCTTCGAGTCCAACGAGGGTGTGATCCTGATCGCCGCAACCAACCGACCGGATGTTCTCGACCCGGCGCTCTTGAGGCCCGGCCGCTTCGACCGCCGGGTGGTCGTCGACCGTCCCGATATCAATGGCCGGCTCGGCATCCTCGAAGTCCACACCCGTGAGACACCGCTCGACGACGACGTGGATCTGGAAGTTCTGGCCCGTGGCACCCCCGGCTTTGCCGGGGCCGATCTGGCCAACCTCGTCAACGAGGCCGCCCTGGTCGCCGCCGGCCGCAACCGGGACAAGGTGACCATGGAGGATTTCGAGTTCGCCAAGGACAAGGTCTTGATGGGTGTCGAGCGCAAGACGCTGATGCTCACCGACGACGAGAAGCGGGTTACTGCCTACCACGAGGCGGGGCACGCCCTGGTTGCCGCCTTTACCCCCGGCGCGGATCCCTTGCACAAGGTGACGGTGATCCCTCGCGGCCGCGCCCTCGGTGTCACCATGCAGCTGCCGCTCGAGGACAAGTACACCTACAAGAAGAGCTATGTCGAGGGACAGATATCCATCCTCATGGGTGGACGGATCGCCGAGGAGTTGACCCAGGAGGACATCACCACCGGTGCTGGAAACGACATCGATCGCGCCACCGACATGGCGCGACGGATGGTCCGCGAGTGGGGAATGTCCGAGCTGGGACCGCTCTCGTACGGCAACAACGACGAGCCTGTCTTTCTGGGACGGGACTTCTCCACCCGGCCCGATTACAGCGAGGACACGGCGATTCGCATCGACAGGGAGGTCGACCGGATCGTCCAAGCGGCCTATGAAAGGGCCAAAGCCATTGTGACCGAGCGCCGCCCGGTCCTCGACCGGTTGGCTCACGAGCTGCTCGAGCTCGAGTCCCTCGAAGGCCGGCAGGTTTACGAGATCATCCGCGAGATGACGGGCGAGGAACTGGGACCGCCGGCCGACGAGCAGGAGCCGGAGAAGGAAGAGCAGGAGCAGCCGGCCGCCGCCCGCGAGGCGGAGGAGCAGCCGGCCCGCGAAGAAGTGGACACCAAGGCGACCCGGCCTCGACCGGCGCCCACCGACCCACTACCCTCGACGGAGTAGCTCGCACCACACCACCCTGGGACGCCTGGCCAGTCGATGCCCTCCACATTAACCACCCAAGGAGCGGCGCCCCGCACTATTTTGTGCTCCGGCGGGCGGGAGATCGTCCTCGCCGGGCGACCGCTGGTGATGGGGGTGCTCAACCTCACTCCCGACTCCTTTAGCGATGGCGGATTGTGGCTCGAGCCCGAAGGCGCGGTCGAGCGGGCTTTGGCGATGGTGGGCTCGGGGGCCGAGCTGCTGGACCTGGGCGCCGAGTCGACCCGGCCGGGAGGCGGGATCTATGGCGGGGGGGCCGCCCACGTCCCGGTCGAGGAGGAGTTGCGACGCCTGCTCCCCGTGCTCGAGTGCCTGCGGGGCGAGGTCGAAGTACCGATTTCGGTCGATACCCGCAAGGGGGAGGTGGCCGGTGCGGCACTGGCCGCCGGCGCCGATCTCATCAACGACATAAGCGCCCTGGACGATCCCGAGCTGGCACGGGTGGCGGCCGAGACCGGGTGTCCGGTGGTTCTGATGCACAGCCGGGGCGAGCTGGCGGAGATGCAGCACGGGATTCACTTCGACGATCTGCTGGCGGAGGTGGTTGGCGAGCTTGGCGGCGCCATCGAGCGGGCCGTCGCCGCAGGCATCTCTCGCGGACAGATCTTTGTGGATCCGGGAATCGGTTTTGGCAAAACGCCGCTGCAGAACCTGCTGCTGCTCCGCCATCTTAACGCACTCCACGAGCTCGGTTGCCCGGTGCTCGTGGGCGCCAGCCGCAAGAGTTTTATCGGTCACCTCACAGGTGCTCCCGCCGACGACCGCTTGGGTGGTAGCCTTGCCGCGGTCGGCTGGGCCGCAGCCCACGGCGCGGCCGTCGTGCGAGTCCACGACGTCACCGCCACCAGACAGTTTCTGGATGTCTGGGAAGCCATAGACCAAGCCGAAGAGGGTCGCGAGTGAACATCACCGAGTGGATCCAGTTCATCAGTTGGCGCGATGTTCTCGACGTCGCCCTGGTGTCGGTGGTGATCTACAATCTGTTGCTGCTGATCCGGGGTACGCGGGCGGTGCAGATGCTCCTCGGTCTGCTCTTTATCGGTGCGGCCTACTACCTGGCCGGTGCCGCCGATCTGCTGACCCTCCAGCAACTGCTCGGCAGCTTTCTCTTTGTCCTCCCGTTTGCCATCATCGTCCTGTTTCAACAGGAGATTCGGCGCGCGCTGGCCAGTTTTGGCCGCAATCCTTTGTGGGGTCTGGGTACCCACCAGAAGACCGAAGCGACGATCCACGAGACGGTGCTGGCGGCTACCGCCATGGCGGAGCGGCGCACGGGCGCTCTCATCGTCATCCAGCGACTGGAGGGACTACGCAACTACATCGAGAACGGAATCGCCATCGATGCCCTGGTCTCCTACGATCTGTTGATCAACATCTTCAATCCCGAGACTCCGCTGCATGACGGAGCCGTCATCATTCAAGAGGACCGGATCGCGGCCGCGGCCTGTTTCCTACCGCTGACACTCAAACCCGAGCTGTCGAAGGAGTTTGGGACGCGTCACCGTGCTGCCCTGGGGATCTCCGAGGAGGTCGATGCTCTGGCCGTCGTCGTCTCCGAGGAGACCGGCACCATCTCGGTTGCCATCGACGGCCGGATGATTCGTGACCTGGACGCCAAGAGCCTCCGCAACAGCCTCTATCAATACCTGATCACCGATCTGAGCGCCCAGCCGGAGAAGCAGGTATGAGCGAGTCGATGAACCGTTGGGGCCTTCGACTGCTGGCCGTCACTCTGGCCCTGGTCGCCTGGTTCTTTTTCTCTGTCGAGAAGCGAGAGCTTCTCAGCGAGAAGGTCTTCGAAACTGCGGTCCGCTACGAGAACTATCCCGGTCTCGTCATTCTGGATCGGGTCGAGAGCGTCAGTGTCGGTGTGCGGGGGCCGGTCAGTCGGGTGCGCAGCCTCAACCCGCTGCAGATCGATGTCTTTGTCGAGGTACCCGAGCCCGCCAAGGGTGTGTTCGAGATACCGCTTGCGGCCGAGAATGTCTTTCTACCCGAAGATCTGGAAGTCGCCTCTATCGAGCCCAATCGCATCGCGGTCGAGCTCGACCGTCAAATCGACCACCTCCTGGGTGTCAGAGCCCGGCTGGAGGGTGAAGCGGCTGCCGGTGCGGTTGTGACCAACCCGGAGATCCTCCCGCCCATGGTCCTGGTCCGTGGACCACAGTCCCGGATCGACGAGGCGGGCGTGCTGACGACAACACCGATCGATCTCACCGGCCACGCGCTGGACTTCGAAACCCAGGCCCGGGTGGTGTCACCCGATCCCCTCATCAGTGTGGTCCAACCGGCCTTTGTGACGGTCCGCATCCCGCTCGAGATTCCGGGCACCGGCAACGGGGAGTCCGACACCCCGCCGCTCGACTGATGGCGCCCGCAAAAAAGCCCCGCCTGTTCGGCACCGATGGGATCCGTGCCCCTTTTGGAGACTACCCTCTGGATCGGGCCACGGTGCAGGCCCTCGGACTCCATCTCGGGGAGCGACTGGCCAGGGAATCGAGATCCCCCGCGGTCGTCCTCGGCGGGGACACCCGCTCGAGCACCGAAGAGATCTGCGGGTGGCTGGTCGACGGGCTCGGACAGGCCGGCGCAGTCGAGCATTATGGCGGTGTGCTGCCGACGCCGGCGATCGCCTTTCTGATCGAAGAGCTGGGGGCCGACGCCGGCATCGCCGTCTCCGCCAGCCACAACCTCGATCCCTACAACGGCATCAAGCTCTTTGGCAGCACCGGTGTCAAATGGAGCGTAGAGGAGGAGGCCGAGCTCGAGGAGCTTCTCCACCAGCCGACGGCCCTCGACGAGCAGCGTGGAAGAGACCTCGCGGTCGAGCCCGAGCTGGCCGATCGCTATCTGCGGTCTCTGACCGAGCGTTGGCGTGACACGAGTCCGCTGGCGGGTCTCAGGATCGCTCTCGATACCGCCAACGGCGCCGCCGCCCCCTATGCCGAGGAGGTCTTTCGCCGGCTCGGCGCCGAGGTCTCGACCCTCTTCGACCGACCGGATGGCCACAACATCAACGCCGAGTGCGGCTCCACCCACCCCGAGAAGTTGGCGCAGACGGTGGTCGCCGCGGGCTGTGATCTGGGGATCGCCTTCGACGGCGACGCCGATCGCGCCATATTTATAGACGAGCGGGGCGAGATCCAGGACGGCGACGCCCTTCTCTTTCTCTGGGCCGTCGGTCTGGCACAAGCCGGCAAGCTCGAGCCTCGAAAGATCGTGGCCACCACCATGAGCAACCTGGGGTTGGAGCTGGCGCTCAAAAAGCACGACATCGGGATCGTCCGTTGTGACGTCGGTGATCGCACCGTGGTCGAGACCATGAAACGAGAAGGGATCCAGCTGGGTGGTGAGCAGTCCGGCCACATCGTCAACGCCGGCCTGACCACCACCGGTGACGGTCTGGTCACCGCGATCGAGGTCAGTGCCCTCATCGGTAAGGGCGCTCGGCCGTTCTCGGAGCTGCTCACCGATCTCGAGCGCCTGCCCCAGGTGCTGCAAAATGTCCGGGTCGCCAGCAAGCCGGCGCTCGAGCGTCTACCCCGGGTGGCGGCCACTGCCCGCCAGATCGAGGACCGGCTGGGAGATCGAGGTCGGCTGGTGTTGCGCTACAGCGGTACCGAGCCGCTGGCGCGGGTCATGATCGAGGGCGCCGAGCTGGTCGAGATCGAATCGATGGCGGCCGAGCTCATCGGCGTCATCCAGCAAGAGGTAGGAGAGGGATAGAAATGGCTGTTCTTTCGGTAAACGTGGATCATGTGGCGACGCTGCGACAGGCTCGCCAAGCGGACTACCCCGACCCGGTGGAGGCGGCTACCATCGCCGAGCAGGCCGGCGCCTCCGGAATCACCGTTCACCTGCGAAGTGACCGCCGGCACATCCAGGACCAGGATGTCAGGACGCTGCGCCAGGTCGTGCACGGCAAGCTCAACCTGGAGATGGCGACCACCGACGAGATGGTGTCCTTCGCACTCGACTGTTGTAAGCCGGACCAGGTAACTCTGGTGCCCGAGCGGCCGGAGGAGGTGACCACCGAAGGTGGTCTGGATCTTCTCGGGCATGGTGACGAGATCGGGACCGTCGCCAAGCATCTGGCCGACAACGGCATCTCGGTTTCGGTTTTTATCGACCCCGACCCCCGACAGATCGAGCGGTTGAGCCAGATCCGCGGCGACCTCACGCTCGGCTTCGAGATCAACACCGACAGCTATTCGACGGCGCGTGGCGCCGGCCGCGACACCGAGCTGGCAAAGATCATCGAGGTGGCGGAGCTGGGGATGGAGAATGGTCTTCTGGTCTATGCCGGTCACGGCCTCAACACCGACAACGTCGGACCGGTGTCCGCCATCCCTCAGATCGAAGAGCTCAACATCGGCCACGCCATCGTCTCGCGCGCCGTTCTCATCGGCATGGAGGCCGCCGTGAGCGAGATGCTCACGGCGATGGCGACTTAGGGTACCGGTCCGGGCACGGACCGGCTAGCGTTCGATTTCCAGCGACTCCCCCCTCACCTCTTCCGGCTCCCGCAGGATGATGGCGGTCTCCGAGATGGGCAAGAGGATTCGGTGCACCTTTTCACCGAACTGGCAATTGACCTCGTAGAACCCGAGCTCGGACATGTGGAGAAGGGTGCCCTTGGACCCCTTCATCCCCAACAACGCATTGTGAATAAGGATCTCGGCTGGTAGCTCCATTGGCGCTCACTCCTGGAAGAAGCCCTGTTCGCGATAGTCCTTCAGCTTGCGCTGAAGCGTGCGCAATCCAATCCCCAGAACCTTGGCGGCGTCGGCGCGGCGACCACCCGTCAGCTGGAGAGTCTCCAGAATAGCCTGCCGCTCGATCTCCGCCATATCCCGGGGAGATCCGCTCAGATTCTGGATCGGCCCACCCGAGCGTGGAACCTCGACGCCCGCTCGGAAGTCGGCCGGTAGATCTCGGCGGTCGATCTCTTCACCCTGGTGAAAGATCACCGTCGACTCGATGAAGTTCCTGAACTCCCGCACGTTGCCCGGCCACGAGTTCTGTGAGAGCAGCTCGAGAGCGGCCGGTGTGAGCCGTTTGACGGGCTGCCCGTGCTCCTCGCAGAACTGTCTCAAGAAGTGTTCGGCCAACAGCGGTATGTCTTCTTTGCGTTCCCGCAACGGCGGCACCCGTAGGGTGACGACTTTGAGTCGATAGTACAGATCCTCGCGGAACCGCTCGTCGGTGACTTCCTTTTCGAGGTCCTTGTTGGTGGCGGCGATCAGCCGAAAATCCACCTCGATGAGCTCGCTTCCGCCTACCCGCATGACCATCCGGTCTTCGAGGACGCGCAGCAGCTTTACCTGCAGCTCGGGGTAGAGCTCGCTGATCTCGTCCAGAAACAGCGTTCCTTTGTGGGCCACCTCGAACTTGCCGATCTTGCGCGCAACGGCGCCGGTAAAGGCACCCCGTTCGTGGCCAAAGAGCTCGCTCTCGAGGATGTCCGAGGGGATGGCGCCACAGTTGATGGCCAGAAACCTCTCCTCGGCCCGGGGGCTGGCGCCGTGGATGGCGCGGGCGACCAGCTCCTTGCCGGTACCGCTTTCGCCGACGATGAGCACGGTCGAGCGGGTGGGGGCGACCAGCCGCATCTGCTCGAAGAGCCGCTCCATCTGTGGGGATTTGGCAATGATGTTCTCGAATCCGTACTGCTTGTCGAGCATCTGCCTCAGGTTCGTGACCTCTTCTTTGAGCTGCCGGTTCTCGAGCAGGTTCATGACCCGCTTGCGGAGCTCGTAGAGATCGACCGGCTTCGTCAGGTAGTCGTCCGCCCCGACTCTCATCGCCTGCACCGCCGACTCGATAGAGCCATAACCGGTGACCAGTATGACCGCCAGGTCCTTCTCCTGCTCCCTGACCTCGCTCAAGAACTCGAGACCGTCCATCCCCGGCATCCGCAGGTCGCAGATCACCAGCCCGGCCTCGTCTCTCTCGTCCAGAAACTCGAGGGCCTTGCGGGCGTCGTCGAAGGTCTCGACCTCGAGACCGGCCTTCTCCAGCGCGATGGCCATCGACTCGCGCGAGCCGGTCTCGTCGTCGATGACGAGGATCAATGGGAGAAC
>CALILB010000284.1 GCA_938016625.1 uncultured bacterium
CCGCAGAAACGCTCGTAGTCGATGAGCTCGGTCAGCGACGGTGATGCCGAACAGACGGGACAGTCGGGATTCTTCTCGAGCTTGAGCTCCCGGAACCTGAGCCGCAACGCATCGAAGACCAGGAATCGGCCGATGAGCGGCTCCCCTCTGTCGATGGCCAGCTTGACGACCTCGTTGGCCTGCAGCGACCCGATGATCCCCGGGAGCACCCCGAGCACACCACCCTCGGCACAGGACGGCACCAGCCCCGGCGGTG
The DNA here is from genome assembly GCA_938016625.1 of uncultured bacterium. Classification (GTDB taxonomy): domain Bacteria; phylum Acidobacteriota; class Thermoanaerobaculia; order Multivoradales; family JAHEKO01; genus M0029. The sequence continues at coordinate 257 of CALILB010000284.1, forward strand.
GGGGCTCGGGGAACAGACATCGATAGCAGGGCCCCTGGGCTCCCCAAAAGACCGAAACCTGTCCTTCGAAACGGAAGATCGAGCCGTATACGTCGGGTTTGCCGCTGAGGACACAGGCGTCGTTGACCAGGTAGCGGGTGGGGAAATTGTCCGACCCGTCGACCACGATGTCGTAGCCCGCCAGTATCTCCATGGCGTTGCCCGAGTCGAGACGGACATCGTGGGGCACCAGCTCGATAAGGGGGTTGATATCGCGCAGGCGCTCCAGAGCGACTTCGAGCTTGCTCCGCCCAACATCGGCTTCGCCGTAGAGGATCTGACGCTGAAGATTCGACTCGTCGACCCGGTCGAAGTCGACCACTCCGAGCCTGCCGACTCCGGCGGCGGCCAGGTACATGGCGAGTGGTGAGCCCAGCCCACCTGCGCCCACCACCAGGACCGATGTGGCCTTGAGTCTCTCCTGGCCCTCGACCCCTACTTCGGGGATGACCAGGTGCCGGCTGTATCGTCTGATCTCGGCGGGAGTGAGTTCCGTCGGCATCGCCGCCGCTAGTCCTGATACTCCTCTTCGGGTGGATACTTGATGCCTTCCTCGAGAAAGTCCGTCCCGGCCTTGTTGAGACGCCAACTCTTGCGCTCGAGCACCACACCTTCCATCAGGGCCACGATGAGGTAGCTGACTCCCGGCTGGGCCGTCTCCCGGTCGAAGTCGCTCGGTCGTCCTTCGCCGTTTGTGTGGGAGTGATAGTAGCCGACAACTTCCTGCCCTTCGCTCTGCGCCTCTTTCTGCGCCCGCAGCAACGTCTCGGGGGAAACCTCGTACCGTTCGGACCGTCGGCCCGGGTGGACGTTGTCGGACGGGATCACCCGATCGATGTAGACAGAGTCGTCGCCCTCACCGGCTGACCGACCCAAGAGGATGCCGCAGCACTCCTCCGGATCCGACTTCGAGGCGTGCTCCTCGATCATTCCGATTTCGCTGCGAGTGATGATCAGTGTCCGCATGGCAATCTCCCAAGATCAAGTTGGGCCAGCATATGTCATCTTGCGACCAGTGGCAGCCCCAAAGCCAACGAAGCCAGAATCGCTGCCAGGGTGAGCACGAGTCCGATCAGGGCTGCCAGCAGATGGTCGACTTTCTCCGGCTTGAAAGGATTGAGCACCCGGGACATACCGTAGCCGCCCAGAAATCCTCCCAAATGGGCAAAGTTGTCGATCCCGGGCATGATAAAGCCAAAGACGAACAGCACCACCGCCCAGGTCCAGGCCTGCTGACCGAGTGCCGTCGACCCCCCACGCCGCCCGAAGTAGACCAGCGCTCCCAGCAGACCAAAGATCGAGGCCGAGGCACCGATGGTCAGGTTTGCCCCTCGCAGAAATGGCGGCAGCAGAAAATTGCCATAGGCGCCCACGGTGCTGCTCAGAAGAAAACCGGCCGCGCCCGAAACGATGTAGATCAGCATCATCCGACCCGGGCCGTACAGTCGGGCCGTCGCCGGCGCCAGCTGCCGCACCCAGAGCATGTTGAAGAGGATGTGCAAGAGACTGCCGTGCAGCCAGCTAGCCGAGAGTATGGTCCACCAGCGGTTGTAGCCAAAGACGGGGACAGCGCCGCTGGCGCCGAACAGGAAGAGGCTCCCAGAGCTGGGTGAGAGCATCGACATCGCTCCACCGGTGCCTATCCCGGAGGGATTTGTCACCAGAGTCAGCAGGTAGAGGACCGCACAGCTGCCGATGATGAGCTTGACGAAGCCGACATCCTGACCCAGAACCTGTAGAACACGCGAGAAGCCCCATAGCCCGGGACTCGCCCGCCCACAGTGGGGGCAGACATCCTCCTGGACTCCTACCAGGCGCCCACAGGAGGGGCAGACGACCGAGCCGCTGGTCTGTCGTTTCAGCATTCAGCTGGTCTCCGGTCAGCCGCTATCACTCGAGTCCTCCCCGGAGTCCCCGGTAGCCGTTTCGGGCTCTTCGAGGCTCTGGACAATCTGTGTCACCTCCAGCTCCGCTTTGCGAATCTTCTGGCGGCAGAGCTCGAGGAGCTTGGTCGCCCGTTTGAGCTCTTCGGCCAACTCGTCGATGTCGATCTCGTCGCCTTCGACGCGCCCCAGGATAGCCTCGAGCTCCTCCATCGCCGCGCCGAATCCGACCTCTTGGCTCGTACCCTTGCTTTTTGCGGTCATCCTTCCTCCACCCGGCTCTTCAACTTTCCTCGAGCCAACTCCGTACTGATCAGATCGCCCGAATCGACATCACGGGGACTGAGAACAAGCTTACCGCGCGAGTCGCGAGTGATCGAGAAACCCCGTTGCAGAGTCTTCTCGGGGGCCAGCTGCCGGCACATCATCTCCCATCCCTGCAACCTCGCCGCCAGCTCCCGTAGCTTCCCACGGCTCGCCGCCACGATCTGCTCGACAAGCCGCTCCGGTGCTCTGGCCTGCTGCTCGACCCTGATCGGACCGATCACCATCAGTCGCTCGCGTATCTCGTCGAGTCGACCGGTCGCCCGCCGCAGCCTCCGATCGATGGCGGCACCCAGCATCCGGGCTGCATGTGCCACCCGCGTCGAGGCTTCCGCAAGACGGTACCGGGCCAGCGCCAGCCCCCGCTCGGCCCGCCCCACCGCCTCTCGGCCGAGGCGAAGCGGCTCGAGCGCCTCCCGTCTGAGAGCCTGGCGGATCTCGACCAGACGCAGCTCCGCCTGGCGCAGCCGCTCGACCAGGAACTCCGCCACCTTGGTTGGTGTCTTGAGAGCGGTATGGGCGACCAGGTCGGAGATCGATTCGTCGATCTCGTGCCCCAGACCGGTCAGCACCGGCACCGGGGCCCGGGCCACCGCTTCGGCAATTCGTCGGCTGTCGAAGACGGCGAGGTCGGCACGTGATCCTCCCCCCCGGATCAGAACCGCACAATCGACCTCGAGACCCCCAAGAGCGGCGAGCGCCGAGGCTACCTCCCTCTCGGCCTCCCGCCCCTGGACCGAGGCGTGAATAAAGAAGACCTGGAAGCCGAACCCGCTCTCTTTCAGGGTACTCAGAAAATCGTGATAGGCAGCGCTCCCTTCGGAGGTGATGAGCGCCAGACGGAGAGGAAGCTCGGGCAGCGGTTGCTCACGGTTCCGTGTCAGCAGACCGGCAGCCTCGAGGGCCTTGAGCGTCTCTTGGCGGCGCTTGGCTAAAAGGCCGAGAGTAAAGACCGGATCTACTTCGCGAACGACGAACTGGAGCCGGCCAAACGGGGCATAGAAATCGACACTGCCCCGACAACGAATCTGTTGTCCCTCGGTGAGCTCCTGACCCGTGTCGGCCAGTGATTTCTTGATCTTCTGAAAGTCGCCGCGCCAGGCTACCGCCTCGACC
>CALILB010000285.1 GCA_938016625.1 uncultured bacterium
GAAGCCGACTTCGTAAAGGAGCGGGTTGCTGATCCGGAAGGTGAGCTCCCTGGTGCTTTGGATCACTGACTTCAGGCGATCGCGAATCTCTTCGACTGCGGCGCTCAGCTCGTGTGGAACCGCCGCTCCCAGCTCGCCCAGCTTGAGCTGGGCGGCAACTAGACCGCCGCCCACCAGATGATGCAGAGTAGTGGCTGCTCGCCGTCGCTCGTTCTCCTCGGTCCGGCTCAGCTCCGAGGTCATTCGCCGAAGACACTCTCTGCAGGCGGCCAGCTCGTGCTCCAGATCCGCACGATTGAACTTCTCTTCACCGACCAGCAGGGCGAAGCTGTCGCCGCCGCTGGCTCGCAGACCGAGGCATTTCGTTCGGACCTGAAGGAGGTTGCCTTTCTTTGTCAGCAGGCGAAGGTCCCATTCCACGGACTTACCAATAGAGCTCAGACATTGCTCGAGCTTGTCCTCAAAGCGCTCCTGATCGTCCGGGGGAACGAGCTCCGAGAGGGGCCGGTTCAACAGCTCATGCCTGTCGTGTCCGAGCATCGCCATTGCCGTCGAGTTCACTCGCAGCAGGTGACCCGCGGGGCTCACCTGGAAGCACATGCGGGGCAGAATTTCGAAAAAGAAGTCGAACTCCGGGTCGGCCGGAGTGTGCGCCGACTGGGGGGCGGATGAGGTCTCGGTGCGGTCCGGGCACCCATGCGAAGCCCGCGCACCGCCAGTGCGAGAACGAGACTCCTCCAGGTTCAGCGAAACCTTCATGCGAGCGATTCCTCAGCCCCTCTTATCCGCCAGTGGCAATACCGGCCCAGTTCTGGCGAGTCTAGTGGCCGGGTCGTCCACCTCGGATCTCTGGCCGACAGCGGCTCGACCGACCCAAAACGCTATTTGGCGCACCGCGCCGCTCGCTTTTGCTTTACCTTAATTCCTGCCCAGAGCGGCTGTCAAATCGAATGAGCCCATGAGCCGGATAGGGGATCGCTTTTCGAGGCCGCAGCTCTAAGCCTGGGTATAGGGTACTCGGTAGCCCTGCCATTGACCCTCCCCCCAAGAACGGATCCAATCTGAGCGTCAGGCTCTGACGCTACAGACGAGAGAGGCTGCCCCCAACGCTGGACCAGGGGGTGCAAGGAATCCTCGGCGGGCTAGCCGGAGCTAGACGAACTGCTACTGCTGCTGGAGCTCGATGAACTACTACTGCTGCTGGAGCTCGATGAACTGCTACTGCTGCTGGAGCTCGAGGAGCTACTGGAGCTGCTACTGCTCGAGCTGCTACTGCTGTTGGAACTCGTACTGGAGCTCGAACTCGACGGATCTGGGGGTGCCGTGGGACTGTCGCTGTTGCTTTTGCTGCAGGCCGTCAAGGCCGACCCACCAGCCAGAAGAGCTCCACCGACCAGGAGCTTCAAGAAGTCACGCCGCGCTGCTCCATCCGAGGATTCGGATTCGCCTGAAGGCACACGCTTTTTTTCGTCCCTTTTCGACATCTCTACCACCTCTCCCTGGAGAATTTCGACCGATCCTAGCACAGGCCCTGGAGTCCCTTCCCGGCTTCGCCTCACTTCGGGTTTCTCCTATACTCTCGGCACGATTCCGACGATCCCTCTATGCAGAAACGCAGGCTCGTTCTTCGCAATTTTCAATCGCCTGGCGACATCGTCATGCTGACCGCGGCGGTCCGAGACCTCCATCTTTGTCATCCCGACGAGTTCATTACAGACGTCCGGACCTCCTGTCCCGATCTCTGGCAGCACAACCCATATCTGCAGCCACTCGACGAGGGCGATCCGGCAGTCGAGGTCATCGACTGTCACTACCCCCTGATCCACCAGAGCAATCATGCGCCCTACCATTTCCTACACGGTTTCATCGAGTTCCTCAACGATCGTCTGGGTACCCACGTGCGACCGTCCGCCTTCAAGGGCGACGTCTACATCTCCGAGGAAGAGAAGGCGTGGTTCTCGACCGTAGAGGAGCGGATGGGACAGTCGACTCCTTTCTGGCTACTGGTCTCGGGTGGTAAATACGACTTCACCATCAAATGGTGGGATGCGCAGCGCTACCAGGAAGTCATCGACTACTTCCGGGGCAAGATCGAGTTTGTCCAAGTGGGAGAAGCAGGACACTTCCACCCCGACCTGAAGGGCACCGTCGATCTGCGGGGTGAGACTTCGTTGCGTCAGTTGGCTCGACTGGTCTATCACGCCCAAGGCGTCCTCACTCCGATCAGCCTCCTCATGCATCTGGCGGCGGCGATCGAGATGAAGCCCGGAATGCCGCAGAACCGACCGTGTGTCGTTATTGCCGGTGGCCGCGAGCCACCGCACTGGACCGCCTATCCGCATCACCAGTTCGTTCACACAGTCGGCGCTTTGCGATGCTGCGACAACGGCGGATGCTGGAAATCTCGCACACTGCCGCTCGGTGACGGCGACCCCAAGGATGCTCCGGATCAGCTGTGTGTCGATGTTGTCGATCAGCTACCGCGTTGCATGGACATGATCTCGTCCGCGGAGATTATTCGCCGCATCGAGATGCACTTCACGGGCGGCGCCCTCTCGTACCTGGAGAACACCGCCCTACCCAATGGGCCGGACTAGTCTTCTCAGTCCTTTGCCGAATAGTAAATTGGTTTTCTGGGTCCCACCTCGACGCATTGTTTTGAGGTCGCTCGAGGGCCGCGAAGTTGGGCGGCTAGCCTGATGGGAGCAATTCCTGGCATCCTGAAGCACAGAGCAGAGAGCTCTGCGTTCTCGACACTCAAGGATTAGGTGCTTTCGGGCACAGTCGAGGCGAGGTGACGCGACGGATCACGGCTGGGGCGTCTCAGGCTATCTAGTCGAGGAGCTCGATCTGGTGCGGTGGTCCGTGGGCAAAGGGCTCTGGCTCCTGAGCCGGCGGCTTCGAACTCCGGCGGATCGCCCGGGCGGTGGCAACACCTTGTGCCGCTTGCCGCGGGCAGCGTTGGCGTAGAAGCACCCAGGTGCGGGTCATCTGCTGGGAGGGCTCGGGGATGTGGACAAGGGGCTACTCGACCCGGAAAGTCAGCACGTCGGAGCGGCCGAGGTCGTCGGTGACGGCGATGCGGTGGGAGCCGCGGGTGGGGGTGAGGAAGAGCTGCTCGCCGGGGGCCGCGCTGCCGACCAGCACCCCGTCCTGATACCAGTAGAGCCTGCGGGCGTCGGGCCCGGTGCGAGCCGTCAGGGCGATCTGCTGGTAGTCGAGGGGAGCGTCGCGGCGCAGGCGATAGGGGGTGGCGGGGTCGGGGGAGACGATACGCGGAGGCTCGCCCACGGGAGCTCCGGCGCAGGCCCGCGAGACGGGAGGCAGCTCGGAGACCGGCTCCCCCTGGGAGCGCTGCCAGGCCACGAGCTCGGCGGGGTATAGGGTCAGCTCCTGCCAGCGGAAGGGGCGGTTGCCACAGCCACCGGCCAGCAGCTCGCCGCTCTCGGCATCTACTTGCACTCGGCGGTGGAGCTCGCACCGGCCGAGTCGCGAGCGCCCCGGAAGGAAGAAGATGCCTCGCTTCTCGGGGCAGAAGGGTCCGGGCAGATCGTGGCTCAGCGCACAGACCCGGATCTCCTCGAGCCGCAGGCCCAGGGGCCGCTCCGGAGCGACGCCACCGGGCTCGATGGCGCGGAAGAGATCGAAGAGGAGAGGTGCCGCGTGCTCGCTCCCCGAGATTCCCTGCCGCGGGCGCCCGTCGAAGTTGCCCACCCAGACCCCGACGGCGTAGCGCTGCGAGAATCCAACGGCCCAGGCGTCGCGGTGGCCGTAGGAGGTACCGGTCTTCCACGCCACCGCCGGTGCCCCCCGGGTGAGATCCCAGGTCTGCGGCAGATCGGGCCGCCGAACCTCCAGCAGGATCTCGGTGAGCACCCAGGCGGTCTCGCGGGTGAGGAGGCGGTCGGCTGCGTGAGCTCCGGTCGGCGGCCGGTCGCTCTGGTCGTCGTGGAGGAAGCGAGTGGGTCGGTAGACCCCGCCGTCTGCGAGCGACGCATAGAGGTTGGTGAGGTCGAGCAAGGTCACCTCACCCGCGCCCAGGATCAGCGGCAGCCCGTAGTCGTCGCTCGGTCGATCGAGGGTCGTGAGCCCGCCGCGGAGAAGCAATCGGTGGAAGTCACCGAGCCCCGCCCGCGCGAGCAGCCTCACCGCCGGTGCATTGAGCGATTCGACGAGCGCGGTCCGCGCCGTCACCCGACCGCGATAGCGATCGTCGTAGTTCTCGGCCACATAGCCGGCAAAATCGGTCGGGATGTCGAGCAGAAAAGAGTCTGGGAGGATGACGCCCGAGTCGAGGGCCAGGCCGTAGAGAAAAGGCTTCAAGGTCGAGCCCGGCGAGCGCCGGGCCAGGGCCCCGTTGACCTGGCCCTGGTGATCACGCTCGAGAAAACCCGCCGAGCCGACCAGAGCCCGCGCCCCACGGGTCTCGACATCGAGCACCACCACTGCGGCGTTGCCGATCCCCTCGGCCCGCAGATCGTCGATGCGGCGGCTCACCAAACGCTCGGCGATGCGCTGGAGACGGCGGTCGAGCGTGGTTCGGAGCCGCCCAGCCGCGCCGTACTTTCGGGTCACCAGACCGGCGAAGTGGGGTGCCTGGAGAGGCGGCTCGAGCCGGGCTCGCGGGACCGGATGGAGACGGGCATCGGCGATCTCGGCAGTGGAGAAGACTCCGAGCGCCGCCAGCCGGTCGAGCACCCGGGAGCGGGCCTGCCTCGCTCGGTCGGGATTGCGGGTCGGGTCGTAGCGGGTGGGGGAGCGGGGGAGAGCGGTCAGCAGCGCGATCTCACCGAGGGTGAGCTGCCGCGGCTCCTTGCCGAAGTAGAACCAGCTGGCGGCTCCCACGCCCTCGAGGTTGCCGCCGTAGGGCGCCAGGTTGAGATAGGCCTCGAGCAGCTCCTCCTTTTCCAGATGAAAGTCGAGCTGCAGGGCGCGGAAGCTCTCGCGCAGCTTGCTGGCGAGAGTGCGCGGCGCCGGGTCGACCATGCGGGCGATCTGCATGGGGATGGTGGAGGCGCCGGAGACGATGCGGCCGGCCCACAGGTTGGTCCAGGCGGCGCGGGCGATGGCCAACGGGTCGACACCGGGGTGGAGGTAGAAGAAGCGGTCCTCGGCGGCCACCACCGCAGCGATGAGCTCCGGCGGGAGCTCGTCAAGACCGACCGGGAAGCGCCACTTCTCATCCGGCGCCAGATAGAAACGGAGCGCCGTGCCGTCCCGATCGCTGACGGTGGAAGCCGCCGGGCGCTCGAGACGGTCGAAGGGAAAGGGGAAGATCCGATCGAGAGCCAGAAAGCCGGCCGGGGGAAGCAGCAGGGCCCCGCCGAGAATCGCTGCCAGGACTATCCGTCGCCTCCTCATCGGGCTGCCCCGTCTCGTGAGCTCGGCTCCCGCTGTTGCCTCCATGCGCACGCTTTTTCGTCCTACCTGGTCGATACTCGGATCTTCCCGCGTGGGCCGACGGCCAAGAGCGCCGGGTTGTACATGGCTTCGGCCTGGGCCGGCGGCAGCCGGAAGGTCCCCGGCGCGACGGCCCGCACCAGGGCGTAGTAGCTCTGCCACGAGTTGGCCGGCAGATCGGCAAAGAGCAGGATGCGGTCGTCGCGCAGATCCAGATAGGCGGGGCCCTGCGCGGCATCGGTCACCCAGGGGAGCGACTCGGTGGTCTCGAGCCGCGGGTTCTCGACCTCGAGACCCGAGGGCAGACGGTTCTGGATGACGATGTTTTCGACCGGGCCGGAGAGGCTCCGCACTCGAGTCCTGACCACCAGCAGATCACCCTGCCGGATCCGGTCGAGATCGACCAGATCACCTTCTCGATCGAGGTAGGCACGCTCGATCTCGAGTCCGGCCGACAACGGCTGGAAGTCTTCGTCGACGGGGACGCCGCGGGTGATGAGGCTGTAGAAGGCGGCTCCTGCCTCGTACCCCGGCTCCATCTCGATGCGCAACGGCGCGCCGGCCTCGAGATCACGAAAGACCGCCGTCTCTTCACTGCTGACCATGCCGACTTTCCGGTCCCCGAGGTAGACGGCGCCCTTGTAAGGCGGTCGCTCGGCCTGCTGGCGGAAGAACTGTCCGAGAGCCAGGAAGGCAAAGCCGCTCTCCTGGGTCGTCCAGTAGGGACTGGTCGTAGCGTCCCGGGCCAGGCGGTCGACCAGCTCGGGGACAAGTGAGCTGTCGGGAGCCGCGTCCAGCAGCGCCAGCAGCAGCAGCGCCCGGTTGCGGATGGTGGAGTCGAAGTTCGCGCCGGTCTGGCGCTCGACCTCTGCGACCTCCCCGATGCGGGCCAGCAGCTCGTCGACGGCGCGGGGATTGCCGATCGCCGCATAGGCGGCCGCCAGCAGAGCTCGCGACTCGGGGCGCATCCGCTCGCTGTGCTTGTCGCGCAGAAAGTCCATCGTCGCTGGGTCGGCCTGACCGGCCCGGGCGAGGACGTAGAGGGCGTAGACGGTCCGCTTCAGCTCCTGGCTCGAGTAGACCGACTTGGCGCGCACCCGGCCGGCGAGAAAGTCGAGGGCGCTGTCGCGGGTATGCGAGGCCACCGGATAACCGGCCCGCTCGGCCTCGACCACGAAGTGGGCGGCGTAGACCGAGGTCCAGGGGTGGTAGACCGCGTAGCCGGGCCAGAGCGCGAAGCCGCCATCGCCGAGCTGGAGACGCGCGACCTTGCGCAGGGCCTCCTGGACGTGGTCTTCGGGTCGGCCGTAGCGGTTGTCGGGGTCCAGGAGCTCGGGGTCGAACTGCGCGGCCAGGTCGGCCAGATAGATCTGGGGAAATGCCTGGGAGATTGTCTGCTCCAGGCAGCCGTAGGGGTAGCGGTTGAGATCGGCGAGCTTGCCGGCAAACTGCACCAGCGGCAGTGGGCCGATACGCAGCTCCCTGTTTACGGTGCCCGCCCGGAAATCGACCGGGACGGCGACCGCGACCTCGGTCGTCGCGTCGGTGAGACTCCCCGAGCTCTCGAAGGCCTGCGGCGGCAGATCGGCACGCACGCCGACGCGGCCGGTGGCGCGCGCCACCTCGCCGGCGCCGGTGGCCTGGAAGGCGAATCCGATCTCGCCCTCGGTCTCACCGGTGCGGATGCTGAAGTAGTGGGTGCTCTCGGCGCCGTCGTCGACTTCCACGGTGGCCAGGGCCTCGCCCACGACATCCGCCGGGCCTTCGAGCTCGACGCTGACCGCGAAGGGCCCTCGTCGACCGGTGTCGTTGCGCAGCGTCACCGGCACCTCCAGCCGCTCGCCAAAGGAGAGGATTCGCGGCAGGGTGGGCAACAGCACCAGCGGATCGCGCACCCGGGTGAGTCGCTCGCTGGAGCCGAACTCGTCGTTCTTGAGTGCCACGGCCATCAGCCGCAGCGCCCCCTGGAACTCGGGGAGCTCGAACGAGACCTCGGCGTGACCGTCGGGATCGGTCTCGACGGGACCCGACCAGAAGGCCACCGGCTCGACCCGGCGGATCCCCTCGGTGCGGACATACTGGGCCAGACCGGCTTCGCCGAAGCCACCACCTTCCTCGGCTGCCGCCTCCAAAGGCACTTCCGGCAGCAGCAGGCTGAAGGTGTCGAAGGAGTTCACCGCCAGCGCCAGCTTGCGGTAGAAGAACTCGAAGGGGTCGGCCGTTTGCTGGGCGATGAGCTGGAGGATCCCCTCGTCGACCGCCGCCACCGTGACCACCGATCCGGGCTTGGCGGTCACCTGTACATCCAGCTCGGTCTGCGAGCGCACCTCGGTCGGGGCGGTCAGCTCGATCGCGAGTCGATTGGACGATCGATCGACGAACAGCGGCACGGCGCCAAAGGCCCGTCCCACCGCCCCGGGCTCGAGGTCGGCGACCGAGCGCACCAGGGTGGCGGTGACGTAGGTGTTGGGCCGGTAATCGGAACGGATGGGGATGCGGAGCGTGGCGGTGTTCTCGGCCAGCTCGTGGATCTGGTGGGTGAGCACACGGTCCCGCTCGACCGTCACCAGCAGCTTGCCGCTGAAGGGGGCTCGCACTTGAACGGTCGCTGTCTCACCCGGTTGGTACTCCTCCTGGTCGAGATCGAGCTCCAGACGGCCCGGGTTCTCCACCGCCCAGGGCGAATAGCCCCAACCGCTGGCGTAGAACTCGGCGGTGGTGGAGGCACCGGTCGCCGGGTCGGTGAGCACCACCAGATGGCTGCCGTAATCGGTGGGCGTGAAGCGGAAGCTGCCGCGGGGCCCACCGCCGGTGATGGTCTGCTCGTCGATCAGTAACGGATCACGGGTCGACTCGTAGCGGTAGGTGCCCGATGGCGTGCGGCGCAGCACCGTCTGCCAGCGGACATAGTAGAGATCGGCGCGGAGATCGCCGCTCGGGACCGGCTCCCGATCGGGCGAGAGAGCGACAAATTCGAGCTCGACCTCCTGACCCGGCTCGGGATAGACCTCTCCGAGGCGCCGAAGACCGAGGTAATAGGGGTAGGGGTGGACCGGGAAGCTGGTGCGGGCGGCCACGCCTCGTCCCCCCTGCTCGCTGACCCGAGCGGTGACGACGGCGGCGAGACCGGAAGGGACCTCGAGTCCGGCGGGGATCTTGACCGCAAAGGTCTGCTTGCCCTCCCCGTCGAGCGTGCCGTCGAACGACTGGATCTCCCGGTCGCTGAGCTCGCGCTGGGTGTTGTGGAAGGTGAAGGTCTCGAAGCCCGGAGCGGAGAAAAGGCTCTTGACGAGTCGTACCCGGCTCTCGACCGGAAGATTGGCGGCCGGAGGCCCGAAGAGATAGTGGCTCGTGACATCGAAGACGAGCTCTTCGCCCGGACCCACGGCTCGACGGTCGCTCGCGATCTCCACCTTGATGCGGTCGGGGATGAACTCCTCGACCTGGAAGCGATAGCGGCCGATGATCCGCTCGGCCACCTCCAGCTCGAGCGTGTGGCTGCCGGTCAGGGCATAGGCCGGCAGCTCGAGCGCGAAGGGGGAGAGGCCACGATCGTCGATCCGGGCCGTGCGGGTCTCGACTTCCTTACCGCGCGGATCACGGTGCCGGAGTAGAGCCGGCATGGCGGGTGCCGGCCGCAGGCGGCCGTCGCGCACGACCGCCAGTCCCTCCACCGCCTCGCCCGGCCGGTAGATGTCCCGCTCGCCGTAGAGGAAAGCGGTGTAGCCGTCGGCCAAAGGCGGGGCGCCCCCGACCTCGAGGCCGGCGGTGTCGATGCCCATGCGGTTGAAGGCCAGGAAGGTGAAGTCGTCGTTCCGCTCGATGGTGAGGAGATAGGGCCGGTGCTCGTCGAGCGCCTCACGGTCGCTGAAGCGCCAAACACCCTCGGCGTCGGTGCGCCCAGTGGCGATCACCTGGTTCTGATCGGAGACGAGCGTCACCCGGGCGCCCGTGACCGGCGTGAGCTCGGTCACCGAGGAGACCCAGACCAGCACTTCGTTTTCACTCCGTTTGGCCACCGCACCGAGGTCGGTGAGCAGGATCCAGCGCTGGGAAGCCTGCCACTGTCCCGGCCGGCTGATCAGCACCCGGTAGAGCCCGGGGGAGTCCTCGGCCACATAGCGGCCCACGGGCAGCACGGTGGTCTGCCGGGTGTTGCGCTCGACCTCGATCTCGAGCGTTTCGTCGACGATGCGGTCACCAAAGGCGCGGCGGAAGTAGTTACCGGCGTAGGCGGTATCGCTCTGCATCAGACCGCCGAATTCGAAGAGCGAAAATAGATTGTTGAGATAGGCCCGGTCGATGGCGAGCTGCAGGCGGTCGACGTTGACCGAATCGACGGCCACGTTCTGGTAGCCGCTGGCCGAGAGAAAGGTGCCCTGACTCTGGAAGTCGAGCGCGGGCTCGAGGTTGTCCAGCGTCACGACGGTCTCGTAGGGCTCTCTCAGCACCGCCTCGTCCTCGGCGGGAAGGCCCTGGTCGATGGTCAGGGTGTAGCGGCTGCCGGGCTCGAAGGGGCCGGTCAGGGTAAGCGAGTTGCGTTGGGCCGATATCCGGAAGTCGACCGTGGGCTCGACGGTCAGGTATTTCCCGGCCACCCGCGGCGCCACCGCCGAGGAGAAGCCGATCCGGATGCTGGAGTCGCGGAGGCCGGGGGTGGAGCGCACGTCGCGCACCACGAGCCTGTCGCGGGAGCCGAGGAGGATCTCGTGGCGGGCGTCGTCGCCGAGCGGTGCGTTGCCCTCGGCCGGGGTGAGCTCGCCCGCGATCACCAGCTCGAGGGTGCGCTCGTCCCTGGTCTTGCGCACCTCGCCGGTGCGGAAGGGGATGACCTCGCGGGTCCAGTAGACGTCCTCGAGCTCGACCTCGACCGGCTCGTCCTCCGCGGCCAGCGGATCGACGAGTCGGACGAGCGATGCCAGCTGCCGGGGATCGACGGGGTAGTTGAACTGGAGACGGCCCCGCAGCACCACCGTGGCTTCGCTCGTCGGCACCGGCTCTTCCTCCACCACGACCTCTTCCAGGAGGAAGCGGTCGGTGGTCAGGGTGAGCTCGGTGTCACCGGCAAACGACTGACCTTGATCGAGAAGTCTTTCCGGAATGAGCGCCAGACGGTACTCGCTGGCCATGGGGAAGCCGCCGCTGGGCTCGAAACGCAGGATCTGTTCATCGCGCCATCGCCAGACCCCTGCGAGCGGCGGCTCCAGGGTGGCGGGTGGTAGCCCCAGGATCTCGCCCGCCCGGCCCTTGCCCAGGGGCCGATCGAAGAAGACGTCGACGAAGGCCCGGTTGTCGCGATCGAGCACCACGTCGAAGACCGAGACCTCCTCGCGGCCGTCGTCGAACCGAGCCGCTCGTGCGCCTCCCCAACCCACCTGGTCACGCAGCCACAACCCACCGAAGGTCACCAGCAGAGCGGCCAGAATGGCCATCGTCCAGTCCTTCCAGTGCCAGGGTGGGGTGTGCATTCTCATGACCGCTGCCTCCCTTCAGGGTTCCGGATCTTCCGGTATTGATCATCTGCAAGATTGAAACCGGGTGGTCGATGACGCCGATGTGCACTCGGCCGGAACAGAGCCCGGCCGCTGCGATTGAAGGTCGCCGTTGAAGCGGCCGGACTCCGTGCCGGCCGGTGGGTGGTGCGCGGGGCTTCAACGTGCGCGAGAGTGGACTCGCGGGAGGGAGAAAACCGAGGGCACGACCCGGCCGGGTCGTGCCCTATTGTTCTATCTATCGATTCAGACAGCCCTTCTTCTTGTTCCAGCGACACAGGGAGTGCTGAATGCAGGTCGCCTGGTCGAGGAACGTCGTGCAGTCGATTGCGTCGATGCAATACCCGTCAGCATCATCGGTCAGACCATCGCAGTCGTTGTCGAGCGCATCGCTACAGGTGGGGTCGCCGAAGGGACCCTCGACCCCGGGAACACCCGGCACGCAGGTGTCG
>CALILB010000286.1 GCA_938016625.1 uncultured bacterium
CGAGACCCAGAGAACCGTCGACCATCCCATGGCCAGATTCAAGACTGCCGACACCAGGACCCCGGTGGCGAAGAAGTACTTGAGGTTGGAGTGGTCGGCGAGGAACCCATTGGTCAGCTTGCCAAAGGCGTAGGTGTAGAAAAGGGCCGAGCCGATTATGCCCAGCTCTTCGGCGGAGAAGATGCCACCGTCGATGAGGGGTTTCTTGACCACCGATAGGGCCAAACGGCAGGTGTAGACCAGCCCGTAGCCGATGGTGATCGCCATCATGATCCGAAAGCGGTGACGTCTGTAGAGCCGATCAATCTCGGCCTTGCTCGCAAGCAAAGGCCGGTCGGGCCCGGCGGCAAAGATGCGCAGTAGATTCATGGCGTCGGCATCTCGACTCGAACCGGCCGGTTCTCGCGCATGGAGGTGGTCGCTGCCAGACCTATCAGCAGGGGGATCAGCCCATCCCTGCCGCCGACAGCGGGCTCGCGATCGTCTCGTATGGAGCTGAAGAACTCTTCGAGCTCTGCGACATAGGCCTGGTGGTAGCGCTCGAGGAAGAAGTAGTGAGGATTTTCCGACCGTACACCTTTCCTGGTGCGGCCTTGGATCTGCCGCGGCGACTCGTTGAGGGCTTCGATGCCCCCCTTCGAGCCAAAGACCTCGATCCGCTGATCGTAGCCAAACACCGCCCTCCGACTGTTCTCGATCGATGCCAGAGCGCCGTTGGCCAGCTTGAGCACAACCACGGCCGTGTCGACGTCGCCGGCCTCGCCGATGGCCGGATCGACCAACACGGCTCCAAACGCCTGCACCTCCTCGACCTCGGAGCCGGAGAGGAAGCGGACCATGTCGAAATCATGGATTGTCATGTCGAGAAACATGCCGCCGGAGCTCGTTACATAGTCGATCGGAGGTGGCTCGGGGTCGCGCGCGACGATCTTGACGAGGTGGACATCACCGATCTCGCCCTCCACAACCGCCTGTCGCAGCTTGGCGAAGGTGGGATCGAAGCGCCGGTTGAAGCCGATCTGTAGCTTGACCCCGGTCTCCGCCGCGACCTCCAGCGTCGAACGCACGCGTTCGGGATCGAGAGCAATCGGTTTCTCGCAGAAGATGTGCTTGCCGGCGCGCGCCGCCGCCTCGATCAGCTCGGCGTGGGTCGGGGTCGGGGAGCAGATGAGGACGGCTTCGATGTCGCTGTCGTCGATCAACCGCTCCGGCTCGCGCGCCCATTCGATACCCCGGGAGGACCACTCATCGGGCTCGAGGTAGGGATCGGCGACCGACTTGAGCCGGATACCCGGCAGGCTGATGAGGTTGTCGGCGTGGAGCTTGCCGATCCGCCCGACCCCCAGGATCCCTACTGTGATCTCCCTCATGCGACGGTCTCCCTGACGGCCTCTCGCCCGACCTCCTCCAACCTCACCGGCCGGTTCTCCCGCATCGAGATCCTCGCCGCACAGGCTGCCTGGACGGCAGCCAGCGCGTCTTCGCCGGTGGCCGCCACCGGTGTCTCGTCCCGCACGCACCGAACAAAACTGCGAAGCTCGGCGATAAAGGCTTCGCGGTAGCGCTCGATAAATGATGGGTAGGGCCGGTCGATGAAGACCCCACCCTCGAGGCTGGAAGCTACCGATGTCGGCCGGAGATTCCTTGCTGTGAGATTCCCCTTCGAGCCAAAGGCCTCGAACCGCTGGTCGTAGCCGTAGTGGGTCTGCCGGCTGTTGTCGATGACGCAGAGTGCGCCGTTGGCGAGCCGTACCATGACCAGGGCCGTGTCGATGTCCCCAGCGGCCGCAATCTCCTCATCCACCAGAGCGGCGCCCGCAGCGTAGACCTCCTCGATCTCGCTCTCACCCAGAAAGCGCAATGTGTCGAAGTCGTGGATGGTGAAGTCGAAAAACATTCCACCCGACCGTCGGACAAAATCGAGGTCCGGGGCCTTGGGGTCGCGGTTGATAACCCTCACACTGTGAAGATCGCCAACCGCCCCGTCCCGCACTGCCTGTTGCAGCTTCTGGAGGCTGGGATCGAATCTGCGATTGAATCCCACTTGAAGTTGCACACCGGCCTTGCGCACAGCGGCCAACGCCTCCGCGATCGGTTCGGGTGCAAAGCCCACCGGCTTCTCGCAGAAGATGTGCTTGCCGGCCTCGGCCGCACGACAGATCGTCTCTGCGTGGAGCTCGGAAGAGAGTGCGATGACGACGCCTTCGATCTCGGGGTCCTGTAGAAGCTCAGCGAAGTCCGTGGTGCGAACAGGAATTCCCAACTCCTCGGCCCAGACGTCATCGACCCTGCGGCTGGCCACGGTCTTTACTTTTCCTTCGGGAACACTCCGCACCAGGTTTTCCGTGTGCATCCTGCCGATGCGGCCGGTGCCGATGACGCCTAGCGTTGTGCGGGTCATTCGCCGCTTTCTCCCTTTGTCGGGTGACTCGAACATTGGCCCGACTGGCGGATTCGTCCCTGATCTTTCAAGGTGCTCTCTCCCTGTGGGCTCGGCTGGCGAACCATTCTTGTCCCCCTTTCGACTTGCCTCCCTCGTCCCCAGGGTGATGAGGTTGTGACTACTCGATCCTATGTTCGTCTCGTTCCGAAACGATCTATATCCTCGGATCCTAGAGGTCGAACCGGAAACCTATGGTGCCCCACCAGCCGTAGTACTCCTCCTGGCGTGGGCGGTCCGGAGTGCCCTCGTAGACCCGGTAGGGCTCATCGCCGATGTTGATCCACTCCAGGAAGACACTGAATTTCTCAGTGATCTGGTAGCGAGCCAGAAAGTCGAACTGCAGGTGGGAGTCGAGCCACTGATCCTCGGCCGACTCCTCGCCTACGGCAAGGATGTACTCGCTGTTGTAGTTCGCCGATACGCGAGTTGTGAAGCCGTACTTCTCGTAAGAAAGGGCCAGGTTGCCGACATTTTCCGCCTGTCCCTGCAGAGGCGTCGAGGGCCGATCGGGGTACTCCGCATCCGAGCTGGAGAAGGTGTAATTTGCGTAGAGACCGAGCCCGTCCCACGGTGAGGCCAGTTTTGTGAACTTCTGCTGATAGGCCGCCTCGAGACCCCAAAGAGTGGCAGTCTCGCCATTCAGCGGCATCTCGACCTCGAACTCGGTGCCGCCGAAATCCTCATCGAAGACGGAGATGAAGATGATGTCGTCCAATTTCTTGTAGAAGACCCCCGCTGAGATGATTCCCAGCGGCTCGAGAAAGCGCTCGAAAAGCACGTCGAGGTTCCAGGAGGTCGTCACGTTCAGATCGGGGTTCCCGCGTACGATCTCCTCATCTTCGAAATTGGTGAGTTGGAAGGGGGCCAGGTCCTCGAAATTTGGCCGCGCCAGGGTGCGGGTGACAGCGGCACGGAGATTCGATTTCGGGTCCACCAGATACCTGAGGTGGATCATGGGAAGCCACTCGGTGTAATCCTGGCCACCCGTTACCGGACTGAGGTCGGCCGCATCTCCCTCTTCATCGAAGACGAGCTCGAAGGCATCGTAATCGGTCTCGGTGCTCTCGACTCGAAGGCCACCGAGAAGGGAGGTCTTGCCTCCAAGGGCTAGATCGACCAGTCCATAAGCCGCCAAGGTGTCCTCGGAGGCCTTGAAGTCCGCCAGGTCCTCCTCCAGAATCCTCTCGCCCTCCAGGGCGCCGCTTTCCACCAAGTCCCTCATCGCCTCGGGTATCTGGAACTGCCCGATGTCGTAGCGGCCACCGAGAAAGTCTGTTGCCGACTCCCAGTTGGAGAGGACAGAGGTCAAGAAGAGATCACCATCATCCAACTCCCAGGCGTTCACCGTGACATCCTGCTCTTTCTCCTTGAATCGGGCTTTCACACCGGCCTTCCACAGACCGCTGAAGCTCGCATCACGAAAGAAACCCCGAGAGTAATCGAGTGCTGCAACCCAGTCCTCTTCGGTGTTGTCCTTGAACTCGGACTCGGTCTCGTCGAACAGGAACTCGTTGAGGTCTTCGTTCTGCGGATTGGTCTGGATGTTGTTCGGATTGATGGAACTGGGGGTGACATTGGGATTGAAGTCGACATCTTCCTGAATGAACAGGGAGGTCACCTGGTCCGGTGTTGTTTCGCTAGCCCGGTTCCATGCCACGCGGTAGTCGAAGGAAGAACGGCCCGCCAGATAGCTACCGCCGGCGGTCAAGGAGGTGATCGTCGACTCTTGGAGTCGGTCCTTGAGTTCCCGCTCGATTTCACCGTCGTCGACGTTCTCGACTTTGGCGCGCCGAACCTCGGTGTCCTGAAAGTTATTCCAGACACCACGCAGATAGTAGAGCGCCCGATCGGAGCCTTGGTGGTCGAGTGAAAAGGTGGCTCCGTATCGCTCACGCGTGATCTCGTAATTGCGCAGCTGATTCTCTTTCAGAAAGCCATCATCGTACTCGGGCTCGAAGTTATGGGAGCCGCGGTCACTCACCCAGGCGGTACCGGAGACGAGGACACCTGTCTTACGTTCGCCAAAGCGGTCGCCATAGGTGAAATTGCCGTTGGTGATCGTGTCTTCGACGATCTCGGTGTAGCCGAGCCCCAAGGTACCGGAGAGATGACGCGTTTCCGGGGCACGTTTGGTGACCAGGTTGATGGTGCCGCCGATGGCGTCGCCATCCATATCGGGCGTCAGGGCCTTGGAGACCTGGATCGACTCCAACAGGTCGGCTGGGATGACATCGAGGGCGATATCTCTTGTCCCGGCCTCGGGCGACGGGATCCGCTCACCGTTGATGGTGGTCGAGTTGAGCCGCGCCTCGGTGCCCCGTACCAACGCATAGCGACCTTCGCCCTGGTCGCGCAGAAGGGTAATGGCCGGGATCCGCTGAGTCGCTTCAGCGGTGTTTTTGTCGGGAAACCGACCGATCTGGTCTGCAGCCACCACGTTGGTGATGTTGGGGGCGTTCTTTTGCCGGTTGAGCGCTGCGGCCTGCCCTTCGAGTAGGGGGGTGGAGCGCACTTCGATCTCGTCGCCAAAGGCCTCGAGAACCACATCCTGAGTCAGCACCTCCCCTGCAACGACCTCTATGTCGAACGTGTGGGCCCCGAAGCCAAGGTAGGTCACCAGCAATTGCTGAGGGCCGGCGGGAACGACCTTTAGCCGGTAGGAGCCCCGCTCGCCGCTGGTGACGGACAGTCTGGTGCCGACGATACTCACTTCGGCGCCGATGACGGCGTTGCCACCCGTGTCGAGGACTCTCCCGGTCACCACGCCGGTGGCGTCCTGCGCTGTTACGGCGGTGGTGAAAGCAAGGGCCAGAACCAGGAGAAAAGCGACTCGATTTGACAGATGGGACGACGGTTGCATGGATTCCCTCCTTTTCCAAAGACCGACTGGAACGTTCCAACGATGACGACGAAAATGCCAAGAAGTTGTCATTGCTCCTGCTTGAGTTTTTGGTCCGGGTTGGTTTTGTAACGTTCCAGTCTTGCC
>CALILB010000287.1 GCA_938016625.1 uncultured bacterium
AGGTAACCGATGACATTGACCGTCTCGACCGGCGGACCCTGCGGTCCCGGCGCAATGGTGAAGCGCTGGAGAAAGGTCCCCCCTTCTCCACCCGGCTGGAGGCCGATCTCCTTGAATTGGCTGACAATGTAATCGGCTGCGGCCTCGAGACCGTCCGACCCCACACCACGCCCTTCGAGCTCGGCGGAGGCCAGATGGGCGACATGCTCACCCAGCTTTTTCTCGGAGAAGACCGGTGGTAGATCGGCCAGGGCCTGGCGCGGCTCGAGCGGCATCGACACCAGCGCCGTCATCCGTTCCTGCTTGGTGCGCAGATCCACCACCAGCGGTGACTCGCTCGACGACCACTGACCCTTGACCACGTTGGTGGGCTCGTCGCCCTCGAAGGCCAGGTAGGAGTACTTGCCATAGTGAGGGAGCTTGCGCCCCATGCCGGGAAAGGCCGCCCCGGGCTCGACCGCCAGCCAACCGATGGCCAGCTCGTCGACCATCGGGTGACGCCGCACCGCCACCAGCGAGTGATCGGCCAGCGGCACAGTTTCTTCGCCCAGGGTGAGCTGCTCGCCAACGATCGCCACCCCGACCGCCGCATCGTCGACAAAGAGCTTGGCGGCGAATTTGTTGTTACGACCCAGCAGCCAGACCGAGCGGTCCGCCGGGAGCTGCTCCACCTTGTCGTCTGTGATCACCTCGATCGAGTGGCTGTCGCTCTGCCAGCCCTCCATCAGGGCCCGGTACTGTTCGATGGCGTCCGCTTCGGCCGCCGCAGGCAGTACCGCCAGGATCTCCGGGGCACCAAAGATCTGCCCGATCGACGACGGGGTCTCGCGTGGATCCAGCAGGCGAAAGAGATCGAACTGGGGATCGACCTGGAGCGCCAGCGGACGATCGGCGGTCTCGACCGAGAAATCGGTCCTCTCGCCGGTGAGCCTCACCACCGACCTCTCCACACCGCCTTCGGTCTGCACTGCGACCGGCACGTCGACCACCAGTGGATCACCCTTCTGGGTCTGGGTGAGAACCCCGGTGACCAGAAAGCCATCGGCGGTGCCTTTGGCACTCACCATATTCACCTCGAGGGCGACTGCCCCGGGGCGCTCCACCCACGGCTCGAAAAACCAGTCGAGCTCCTCACCCGAGGTCGACTCCAGCACCTGCTGCAGATCGGCAAACGAGGCTCGCTTGCCCTTGAAGCCGCGGTAGAAGCGCGCCAGTGACTGCTCGAACACCTCATCGCCGAGCAGCCGGCGCAACATGTGGAAGCCCATCATCGTCTTGCCATAGCCCACCGCCTCGGTGGCGGCACTATGGCGCGAGCGGAACTCGGTGAGTGGGAAGTCCCGTCCCTCTTTGACGTAGTCGCGGTACTTCTGCAGGCTCGAGCGGCGGTACTCTTCGGCCTGTCCCCGCTGCTCCTTGATCAAGTGGTCGGCCATGTAGGCGGTCAGCCCCTCGCACCAGTTGCCGGTCTGGTAGTCGACAAAGACCGAGTTACCCCACCAGTTGTGCAGGATCTCGTGTGGGTAGGAGGAGTGGAGGATAAAGGGGAAGCGGATGACCCGGGGACCCAGCAGCGTAAACGACGGCATCCCGTAACCGGTCTCCCAGAAGTTCTCGATCAGGGCGAACTTCTCGTAGGGGTAGGGTCCGATGAGCTGGCGGTACATCTCGACATACTGTGCGGTGGCCTCCAGATACTTGGCGGCCAGGGCGTCGTCCTCCTCGCGCAGGAAGACGAGCGCTTCGACGTTGCCGGCGGCCTCGCTATAGACCTTGAGCGGCCCACCCACCAGATAGATCTCGTCCATGGCCCCGCCGGAGACCCAGTGCGCCAGCCCGGTCTCGTCGCGGGAGAGGCCATTACCCTGGCTGATGACGTGCCAGTCGTCGGGGAGACCGATCTCGAGCTCGAACTCGACGAGGTCATCGCTGAAGTAGGGGTACCAGAACCCGGCGCCGGCCAGGTAGACCCCCTCTTCAGCCAGCACACCGGCGGTCTCGCGAAAGCCGCGGGTGTACTCCTCCTTGGGGTCGGAGAGGCCAAAGTCGACTTGTCCCGCGTAGCCCAGCCGGAGCTTGCCGTCGACCGGCGCCCCCACGACCCTGTACCGGGTCAGCTCGATCTGGTCGGAGACCTCGGTACTCGAGTTGATGCCAAAAAAGCCCTCGAAGTCACTCAGCGGAATCTTCTCCACCGGCGGGTTGCTCTCCTCGATCGACAGCGCCGAGTTGAGCAGAAACTCGATATCGCCGTCGGTCGAGGCCTCGGGGAGCGTGATCTCGGTGGTGACTATGAGCCCGTGAGTCTCCTCATTCAGGATGATGCCCATCTTGTGATGGACCCTATCGGCTCCGAGAGCGGCTCCCACTCCCGCGCCGAGACCGAGAAATGCGACGAGGGCCGTCGCCGAGAGGCGTCGAGTCACTGGCTCTCCTCCTCGTCGGTGTCCTCGTCGTCCTCGGGCGGCTCGCGGCGGAAGGCGACCTCGAGCGCCAACGTCTCCTCGCCCCGCTGGACCTTGACCACGGCGACATCTCCCCACCTCTTACCGGCCATCAGCTGGGCCAGCCGCTCCTTGTCGGGGATCGGCTCACCATCCATCTCGAGGATGAGATCGCCCAGCTCGAAGCCCGCTCGGGCAGCCACCGACTCCTCGTCCACATAGATGACCGAGCGCCGATCGTCCTCCTTGCC
>CALILB010000288.1 GCA_938016625.1 uncultured bacterium
GGACGTCGACTATCAGGGCAACAGGAACCTGTTGGAGGTCGCGCGGCGTGCCGGAGTCGAAAAGTTCGTCTACGTGTCGGTGTTCAACGGTCCCAACCTCCTTCATCTGGACATCGTCAGAGCCCACGAAGACTTCGTGGACGCGCTGAAGGCGTCCGGCATCGACTACGCCGTTGTGCGGCCGACCGGCTATTTCTCAGACATGGGGCAGTTTCTGGAGATGGCCAAGAAAGGCCGGGTGTACCTGATCGGCGCAGGCAAGAACCGCGTCAATCCGATCCACGGTGCGGACCTGGCCGTTCGCTGCGTCGATGCCATCGACAGCGTCAACGGTGAGATCGACGTGGGCGGTCCCGAGACCGTGACCTGGGAGGGGGTGGCGACCCTGGCCTTCGAGGCTCTCGGCCGGTCGGTCAAGGTCACTCACATCCCCGAGTGGTTGATGTGGTCGTTGGTGCGCGCGGTGCGGATCTTCAATCGGCACCAGGGCGAGTTGCTGGCGTTCTTCACCACCGTGGCGACGACCGAAGTCGTTGCTCCTCCGACCGGCACCCTCACCCTCGAGACGCACTTCGAGAGAGGAGGAACAATGAAGGTCGAGGATCTGAGTCAATACGGAAAACCCTTGGGACTGCCCAAGGAGGCGCAGAGGAAGCAAGTCGGCATCGTGTTGTCCGCGCTCAGGGAGAAGTTCGGTCTCCCCGGGATGGTGCCCTTCTTCATTAGCCTCCTCGCGGAACAGCGTCGGATCAGGAGAGTCCATTCCGATCTCGTTGCAAGGGCCCGGGCGATTGGCCCAGAAGTCGCGAAAGAGATGGTCTTGTTGACCGCCCTGTTCAAAGTCGCGGCTCGGCGCGATGGCCGGGAGGAAGCCTACGAGATCCTCAAGGACATCTTCCAGCGCGTGGCGGTCCACAGTATGCCCGCCATCTATCAGATAGACGAGCTGGTGCAGTGCGAGGGCGAAAGCTTCGAGAACTTCAAGAAATTCAACGTGGCCATGTTCGAGGCCATGGACCGGGAGGGAACCTGGAGAACGGATGCGATCGTGAATGAAGAAGAGAGGCTACGCATCAAGGTCACCTCCTGCGCGAACGTGGAGCTGTTCTCGGCGCTCGGTTGTCCCGAGCTGGGCAAGCTGGGATGCGATCACGATCTGGCGGGCTACCCGGCGATTCTCGACCGAGTGGACGCCGAATTTCGGCGCCCCTGCACGCTTGCCAAGGGAGACGCTTTCTGTGACTTCAATTTCTACCGAAGAGGAACGGCGCCACCCACGGAACACTTGAATAGATAGGTCTGGTCGGCAATCACCAAGCTGACCCTTAAAGAGAGATTCGCCTTTCGGTTCATCTTCAACGAACGGCGCGTGTATCAGCGGTGGTACGGCCGGTTCCTGGTCTTCGGGATCGACTACGGCCGACTCCGGAGGGTGGTCGCGAGGGTGGATAACTGGCTCGACTGGTGCCGGCAGTGGAGAAGAGATGGCGCCGAGCTGGAGCAGAAGGCGCACTCCGCTTTGGAGAAGGGGTATTCGGCAAATGGATAGGCAATCGCTTTTCGAAGTTCCCCCTCGGCGCTACGTTTTCGGGTGCGTGGAGGCGCCCAAGCTGAGTGATTAGCCAGATTGGGGCGAATGCTGGCGCTCTGAGGGGGAGGGCGGAGAGGGGTGCGTGTTTGATTCTCCAGAATGCCGCGCTGGCAGGCAGACTTGAACCCAGGCCGCGCGTCGGATCGAGGCGGGGAGCGTCTCAGGCTATCTGGTCGAGGAGCTCGAGCTCAGGCGGTGGCCCGTGGGCGAGAGGCTCGGGTTGTTGGGCCGGAAGCTTCAGGCTTCGGCGGATCGCCCGAGCCGTGTAGCCGACCTGTGCAGCGCCCCATGCCATACTAGATGAGAAGCGAAGCCGCAATCTTTCAAGAATCCTCTGGCATCTACTCTGCACCCACTCTCCTACTCTGGGGATGATCGAATGGCTACTGGGACAAAATGTCTAGTATCGTTATCCACCTGCATTCTGCTCTTGCATACGGCCTGCGAGTATGCTCCCGACCGGGATAGGGACGCGCAGTATTCCTCCGAGCATCTGCAGGCGGTAGTCGACGAATATCTGAAAGACAAGACCAACATCCTGGGGACGATCGTCCAGGTGGATATCCAGGGCACGGAATCCTACCGGGCGGCAAGTGGATTCACCGACTCTTTACGGACAGTCCCCATCGAGCCGGACACCAGGTTCATCATCGGCAGCGTCACAAAGACGTTCACCGCCGCGCTGGTTCATCAAGCGATGGAAAAGGGACAGGTGCAGCTGCACGGGCCGATAATCGATTATCTGCCGCCCGACTGGTCGGCGATCCTGCAAAAGATAGAGCACGGCGACGAGATCACCGTCGAGCACGCGCTGAGTCACAGAAGCGGCATCCCGGATGTGACCAATTCCGAGGCGTTCATGGAATCCGCGTACTTCGACTCCGCGGCTGCATTGAAACCACTGGACATCGTGCGAATGGTCCAGCAGACGGGCGAGCCCGAGTTCACGCCTGGAAAGAGCTACGATTATTCCAGCGTCAACTACATCCTCCTCGGAGGACTGATCGAGCAGGTATCCGGCCTCAGCTACAGGCAGTCGCTTCAGAACAATATCCTGGAGAGGATCGGGCTCGAGAACACGTTTCTTGTTGAAAAAACCTTCGGGTCCTTCGACGGCACCATAGCGCGCGGATATACCGCGGTAGGAGAAGTGTCATACGACGGGCAGGAGGTCAATGTCGAATGGGCCCACGCCGCGGGTGGGATCATCAGCACCGCGGGTGATCTCATCACCTTCTACAGGGCGTTGGCGTCCGGTGAGCTCTTCGACGATGCGGGCACATACCAACAGATGTGTCAGCTGGTCGGCCATAACGAATCATACGGCCGGGGCCTGGAGGTCATCGACGATCCGGATAT
>CALILB010000289.1 GCA_938016625.1 uncultured bacterium
GGTATGAGTGTGCCGCCAAAGCAGGAAGAAGAGGCGTCTCGGCGACGGCCGATGAAGTTCTTTCCCAACTTTGCTCTGCGGGACCTGTTCGGCTGGGTGCTTGCCCTGGGTGTGCTGGCTGCCATCGCCGCTCTGTTTCCCTGGGAACTGGGTGAGAAAGCGGATCCGTTTGCCCCTGCCTTCAAGGACATCAGGCCGGAGTGGTATTTCATGTTCATGTTCGAGACGCTGAAACTCGTGCCCGGCGGTGAGATCTTTGGAGTCGAGTACGAAGCTATCCCAATTCTGTTCTTTTCGTTCGCTGGCCTGCTCTTGATGCTCGTTCCCTTCCTCGACCGCAAAGTCAATCGCACCGGCGATAGCCCGCTGTTCACCTGGATTGGAGTGCTTGCGGTTGTCTACATTGTGGGTATGACCGCCTGGGGGTATCGATCGCTGGTCCCCGTATTAATAGTCTTGCTTACCGGCGTCGTCACGGCAGTGCTGGGATATGGAACACGAAGAGTCCCAAGGAGAGAGAGCGAGTGAAACATCTCTACTTCGTATTGGTGATTTCTGCCTCCGTCGCGGTCTTCGCACAAACATCTGTGGCCGCAGAGACGTCCTGCGTCGCATGCCACACCGACGCTGATTTCTTCTCTTCGGAGCTCTTGGCAATTGCTCAGGACTTCCAGCAAGATATCCACGCCGAGGTCGGCCTTTCCTGTCACGACTGTCACGGAGGTAATCCGGACCCACTGATCGCCGATGACATGGCGGCCGCAATGGATGAGGCCCACAGTGAGAATCCATACCGCGGTGTTCCCGAAAAAAACGAGATGCCCGGCTTTTGCGGGGCTTGCCACTCCGATCTGACCTACATGAGGCGGTTCAAGCCCGGCGCTCGAGTGGATCAGGAACAGGAGTACTGGACCAGCCAGCACGGACTGGCCCTGGCACAGGGCGATCCAAATGTGGCTACCTGTACGGAGTGCCACGGCACCCACGGCATCAGGCGAACCGCTGATCCCGATTCCACGGTGTATCCCACCCAGGTTGCCGAGACTTGCCGAGCATGCCATGGCGATCCCGAGATAATGAGTGGCTACACGCTCCCAGATGGTCGACCGCTACCGGTCGATCAGTTTGCCCGCTGGCAGCAAAGTGTGCACGCGAATGCGATGTTCGAGAAGGAGGACCTCACAGCTCCGACCTGCAACGACTGCCACGGTAATCATGGCGCGATGCCGCCGGGGCTCGACTCCGTGGCTTTCGTCTGCGGTCAGTGTCATGGTCGGGAAGCCGAGATCTTTCGACAGAGCCCGAAGAGTCTCGGATTCCAAGCTCACAACGAGTATCTGGCCGAGGCAGGCACCGACGGTTGTCCCGCTTGCCATGAGGCGCCGGAGCCACAGGCAGAGCTGACCGACGTGAGGTCCTTTGGCGAGTGCGCTGCTTGCCACGGTAACCATGGAGTGGTGCGGCCGACGGTGGCGCTTCTCTCACCCCTGCCGCCGACTCCATGTCACTTCTGCCACGAAGGGAGCAACTCGCTCGATTTCGAGGATGAAGAACCCGAAAGGAGTCGCCAAAGCTACCTCGTAGAGCGAGAGCGCCTTTTGGCGGAAGCAGAGACTCGAGGACTCGAAGGCGAAGAGGTCTTCAACTGGCTGGTCGATCAGTCCTTGGTCCTTCACACTCACACCGTGGCATCCGGGCCAGATGAGGACACGCCGGCTCTGCGGCCGGAGTTCGATCGGTTCTTTTCCAAGTTTCGCCTCGGGAAGACCTATTACACCTATGAAGATCCGGCGACGGGTGAGCAGGCGCGGGCCAGTGTTGTTCGCTGCGAGAATTGCCATGCGACAGAACCCGTTTTGGCCGACGAGCCCGTGGGCACCCGCACCGCGGAAGAGATCCTGCTACTCATGCAGGAGCTGACTTCCGCCACGGCCAGAGCGGAGAGGATCCAGCTCAGGGCCAGGCGTGGTGGCGTGGAGACACGGGATGCGGTCCTCGCGATCGATCAGGCAGTCGATGCCCAGATCGGCCTCGAGGTGCTGGTCCACGGCTTCTCTGTCGCCGAGGACGGTGACTTCGTCGCCACGCAGCGCGAAGGGCTCGGATATGCCGCAGCGGCTCTCGAGGCCGGTCGCGAGGCCCTCCACCATCTCGCCTATCGTCGCCGTGGGCTCGCGGTATCCCTCGTCATCATCTTCGCGGTCCTCGTTGGCCTAGGCTTGAAGATCAGGGAGATCTCGGCTCGCCAAGACCGCGCTGCCTTGCCCGACCCCTCTCGACCCAGGTGACCTACCTGATCGGGTAGCTACCGGCACTGCCTCTGGGTGCGGCCAAAACTACCCATCAGGCGGTGGCGCCAACTCGCCTCAACGGACAAGCTTTGGCTGGGAACACGCTCCGGAGCTTCAGGCTTCGGAGAAGACAACCTGGCTCCACCGACATAGATCCACCCCGCCTCTGTGTCGGTGGAGCCCCTAATAATCCACCTGGGAAGACATTCGCATGCGCAGCTTTCGCAAGCTCTCCGGTTGCTTCTCGACCTCTAGGTTCGTCGTGCTCTCGGCACTTGCCTTCCTCATCCCCTTCACCGCCGGTGCCCAGGAGAACGAGGACTGCCTCATGTGTCACGAGGACCCGGATCTCACCGGCACTCGCAATGGCCGTGAGATATCCGTGCACATCGACGCCGACACTTTCTCCTCGTCGATCCATAGCGACGTCGACTGCATCACGTGCCACATGGACCTCGAGGGTACCGACTTTCACGACGAAGAAGTGGAGCCGGTCGATTGCGGCATGTGCCACGACGGAGAGGCCGCTGAGCACAAACGGAGCCTCCACGGACGCGTGGCCGCCAGGGGCGGACCTCGGGCGCCCACCTGCAGTTCCTGCCACGGCAAGCACGACATCCAGTCACCTAAACAAAAGGCGCCCAGCTGCACTCCCTGTCACGAGACGCAAGTAGGAACCGAAACCGGAAGTCTTCATGGCCGCGCCGCGGCGCGCGGGGACAAACTGGCGCCCACCTGCACCACTTGCCACGGCGATCACAGCATCCAGGCGGCGGCGGATCCCAGGTCACCCACGGCCGTCGTCAACGTGCCGCTGCTGTGCGGCCGCTGCCACCAGGAGGGATCACCGGTCTCTCTCGACCGCGATATTGCCCAGGATCGGATCCTCGAAAACTACTCGATGAGTATTCACGGGCAGGGTTTGTTCGAGCAGGGGCTGACCGTCACCGCGGTTTGCACCTCATGCCATACCTCGCACAACATTCTGCCTCACACCGACCCGGCCTCGAGCATTCATCACGACAACGTCGCCACAACGTGTTCCCAGTGTCACGGGCAGATCGAGCAGGTTCACCGCAAGGTCATCGAGGGACGGCTCTGGGAGGAAGAGCCTCATGTCATCCCTGCCTGTGTCGATTGCCACTCGCCGCACAAGATCCGCCGGGTCTTCTACCCCACCGGTGTCGCCAACCAGGACTGCTTGCGGTGTCACGCCGATTCCGAGCTCATCATGGAACGGGAGGGCGAGACCGTCTCCCTATTTGTGGATGAGGCCGACTACATCGCCTCGAGCCACGGTGAGACCGCCTGTGCCCAGTGTCACACCGACGTCTCACCGTCTCGTACCCGAGCCTGCGAGACCGTCGCTTCCAAGGTCGACTGCAGTATCTGTCACCCCGATCAGGTGACCCAGTTCGAGGGCAGCACCCACGGCACCCTGCTGGCCCAGAATGATCCAGATGCCCCAGGATGCCTCGACTGCCACGACTACCACGCTACCCTCGGCAAGAATCTCCCCTCGTCACCAACCTTCTCTCGCAATGTACCCCTGCTTTGTTCCAGATGCCATCGTCTGGGGGAACAGGCGGCCGTGCGGATCGACAGCGAGGTTCCGGACATCTATCAAAGCTACATCGACAGCATCCACGGCAAGGGGCTGGTCGAGAGCGGGCTGGTGGTCACCGCCAATTGCGCGGACTGTCACAGTGCCCACGGCGAATTGCCGCCCGAAGATCCCGGCTCTACGGTTCACACGGACAACATCGCCGACACTTGCGGCACCTGCCACCACGGTATCGAGGAGATCTTCAAGACCAGTATCCATTGGCCCGAGAACGCGGAGACCGACAAAGAGCTTCCCACCTGCGAGGACTGTCACTCCTCGCACACCATCAGCCGCGTTGATAGGACCGATTTCCGCTTCCGCATGCTGGATCAGTGCGGTCGGTGCCACGAGACCGAAGCCGAGACCTTCTTCGACACTTTTCACGGCAAGGTCTCGCGGCTGGGATCGGCAGGAGCTGCAGAGTGCTACGACTGCCACGGGACGCACAATGTCTTGCCGCCCTCCGACCCGAACTCGACTCTCGGGCGGGATTACGTCGTCGAGACCTGTGGCCAGTGCCACGAGGGATCTCATCGGCGATTTGCCGGTTATCTCACCCATGCGACCCATCACGATCCGGAAAAGTATCCCTGGCTCTTCTGGTCCTTCTGGGCAATGACGGCCCTGCTGGTCGGCACCCTGACTTTCGCGCTTCTCCACACTCTCGCCTGGCTGACCCGGCTCTATCTCAGTCGAGAGGAATGGCAAGCTCACAAAGCGCTGGCCAAGGCCAACAGCAAGAAGCTCTACCGGCGGTTCAATCGATTCAACCGGTTGCTGCATCTGTTGATGCTGATCAGCTTTTTTACCCTGGCCCTAACCGGCATGACGCTCAAATTCGCTTATATGGGTTGGGCTCAGGGGATTGCCTGGCTACTCGGTGGATTCGAGACCATGGGCGTTCTCCACCGCCTGGGTGGGATCACGCTCTTTGTCGTCTTCTTCCTTCATCTCTGGGACGTGTGGCGTAAGAAGAAGGGGTCGGGAGAGTCGTGGCTGGAGATGATTACCGGACCCGATTCCATCCTCTTCAACAAGCGGGACCTCAAAGAGGTGGTGCAGTCGATCAAGTGGTTCTTTGGTCTTGGTAACCGCCCCCACTACGGCCGCTACACCTACTGGGAGAAGTTCGACTACTTCGCCGTCTTCTGGGGAGTCATGATCATCGGCTCGACCGGCCTCGTCCTCTGGTTCCCCGAGTTCTTTACACACATCGTCCCGGGCTGGTCGGTCAACGTGGCCACCATCATCCATAGCGACGAGGCCCTGCTGGCGGTGGGATTCATCTTCACCATTCACTTCTTCAACACCCACTTCCGGCCCGACAAGTTCCCGATCGATCCGGTAATCTTTACCGGCAGGCTGACGATCGACGAGTTGAAGTTCGACAAACCGGGCGAATATGAGCATCTGGTGGCGACCGGCCAGCTGGAAAAGCACATGGTCGACCCCTTCCCCGAACCGGTAGAAAAGGGATTCAAGATCTTCGGCTTTATCGCTCTGGCCACCGGATTGATTCTCATCGCCCTGATCGTCTACGCCATGCTCTTTGGCTACAGGTAGACGGAAGTCCAAGGAGAGTATGACGGCCGGCGCCTCCGTGCCGGCCGCTTCGCCCCACCCAGTGCCCGTCCGAACCCTCCTCCCACCCAAAGGGGCAGTGCAACTCCCACCTGACTGAGTAAGGGCCCGCTACCCCAACAGGGGTGGACGCAAAGGCGCAAGATCGCCAAGATCGATCCGCAGGAACCAACTCGAGGTGTATGGGTTTGAGACTCTGGAAGATTCCCGATCAGGTCATCCGACTGGGCATCCTGCTCATCATTGCCGTCGCGGTATTGATCGTCGTCAGAATCAAGTTCGTTCCCGAATCGTTTGGTGAGGTGGGGCACTACCGGGCCGACGCCGTCACGGCGGTTGCGAGCCAGAACCTCAGATACGCGGGCTCGCAACTCTGTGTGGAATGCCACGACTCAGAGGGCGAGGCCAAGCGCAGTTCCTACCACCGCACGCTCTCTTGTGAGGTGTGCCATGGTCCTTCCGCCGAGCACGCCAACGATTACGAGGCTCAGACACCGGTCATTCCCAGGGCACGGGGTGAGGCCTGTCTGTACTGTCATGCCTATCTTCCCTCCAGACCCACCGGCTTCCCGCAGATTATCGAGCGTCTCCACAATCCGCTAAAGCCCTGTATCGGCTGTCACGACCCCCACGACCCGACACCGCCGGAGATTCCAGAAACTTGCTCCGCATGTCACGCACAGATCGCCAGAACCAAGGCCGTCTCTCACCACGGCTCTCTCGCTTGCGAGACCTGCCACGAGGTGGCGCCGGAGCACCGCGAGAACCCAAGAGCCTTCATTCCCAAAAAGCCTACGGCGAGGGAGTTCTGCGGCCAGTGTCACGCCAGGGGCGCCCCGGGGCCCACCGAGATTCCGCGCGTCGAACTCAGCAGCCACGGTGAGAGATACCTCTGCTGGCAGTGCCACTATCCACATTTTCCGGAGAGCTAGGAAATGGCAAGAGAGTATGAGAGGCGAGAGTTGCTCATCAAGATGATGCAGTTTCCCTGCTCGGCCGTTCTGCTCTCTGTCTGCGGTCCCCTGGCGGCTCTGGCCGAGGCGGACAATGACAGTGAATACGATCCAGCTGAGCACTTCTACGGCATGGGAATCCAGGTAGACAAGTGCATCGGCTGTGGGAGGTGTGTCGAGGCCTGCAAGGCCGAAAACGACGTTCCACGCGAGCCCTTCTATTTCCGGACATGGGTGGAGCGCTACGTCTTCGACAACGACGGAGAGGTGACCGTCGACAGCCACGAAGGGGGAATCAGGGGGTTCCTCCCGGGGGAGGAAGACGGCGAGGTCCTCAGGGCCTTCTTCGTCCCCAAGCTCTGCAACCAATGCGACAGCCCACCCTGTGTCCAAGTGTGCCCCGTGGGCGCCACTTTCAAGACCGAGGACGGTGTCATTCTGATCGACACCGACTACTGCATCGGCTGCCGCTACTGCATCCAGGCCTGTCCCTACGGCGCCCGCTATCTCGATCCACGCACCAAGACCGCTGACAAGTGCACGTTCTGCTACCACCGCATCACCAAGGGGCAGCTACCG